>NZ_JACSOF010000227.1:0-6899 GCF_014349205.1 Photobacterium sp. BZF1 | reverse complement strand
GATCAGCGGGTTGTCGGTGGGCGTATTAGTGGTTGAGGCCGAGGAAAAAAGCGGATCACTGATCACTGCGCGCTATGCCCTTGAACAAGGAAGAGAGGTATTTGCCATTCCTGGCTCGATCCATAACCCGATGAGCAAAGGTTGTCATGCACTGATAAAAAACGGTGCTAAATTAGTAGAATCTCCGGTCGATATCTTTGAGGACGTTGGGGTACTCACGGAGTGTGCAAAAAGTAGCCGGTTGGCACATTCAGTCCCCCATCCTGAAAATGAAAAATTGCCATTTACAGCGCTGTTGGCTAACGTAGGCAATGAGGCAACACCCGTAGATGTAGTTGCTGAACGCAGTGGATTACCCGTTCATGAAATCATGATGCAGTTACTCGAATTGGAATTGCAAGGTGTGGTCGCTGCTGTACCAGGTGGCTATGTCAGAACGAGGAGGGGCTAGTTATGATGGATATCCTAATGTACCTGTTTGAAACCTATATCCACAGTGATGCGGAGCTCATGGTTGATCAGGATGAACTTTCCGAAGAGTTGCTTCGTGCTGGTTTCCCTCAGGAAGATATTTACAAGGCGCTCGAGTGGCTTGAAAAGCTAGCGGCCCTGCAAGAAACCGAAGAAACCCCATATATGAACACCAGTTCCGTGACGGCCATGCGTATTTATACGGCGCAGGAAATGTCGCGGATGGATATCTCTTGCCGTGGATTTTTGACTTACCTAGAGCAAATTCACGTGCTTGGCGCAGATACCCGCGAAATGGTCATTGACCGGGTAATGGCTTTGGAGACGTCTGACTTCAACCTTGATGATTTGAAATGGATCATCTTGATGGTGCTGTTTAATGCACCGGGCAATGAAAGTGCCTACAGCCAGATGGAAGAGCTGCTGTATGGCATGGAAGATGGTTATATACACTAAATCCTTATGGGTCGGGTGTTATTGAAGATGAATTGAGTAGTATGTCTGGAAAAATTAACACCCAGTTGTTCAGTGCCCATGAGCATGCCCTAGAGCATGACAACCAATGTCCGAAATGCGGCTCGCCGCTAGCGATGCGAAATAGCAAGCGAGGCCCTTTCCTTGGCTGCACTCACTATCCTGAGTGTGACTACATTAAACCCTTGGCGCAAAACGATGGCCACATCGTCAAGCACCTCGGACAGCCCTGCCCTGATTGTGGCGAAGAGCTAGTACTTCGCCAGGGGCGCTATGGTATGTTTATCGGCTGTAGTGGCTATCCGCAATGTCATCATATTGAATCACCAGAGAAAAAAGCCGAATCGACCCATGTTGCCTGCCCGCAGTGCCAGAAAGGGAACTTGGTCGAGCGCAAGTCACGATACGGCAAGGCATTCTATGCCTGTGATCAGTATCCGGCCTGTCGTTTTGCGGTCAATGCCAAGCCGGTGGAAGGCCAATGCCAAGAATGTGGCTTTGGTTTGTTGATTGAGAAGAAGTTGGCCAGTGGTACCAAGCTGCAATGTGCCGATCGGCGCTGCCATACCTACCAGGAACCAGTTAATGATGAGTCCTGAAGCTTGCCGCTAGGGATGGCTATTGCCTGTTGGGTGAAATGACGGATAGAAAAAAGCCAGCTTAACGAAGCTGGCTTTTTTGTTGGGCAATGACCTAGCGCTTAAGGGCAGGAAATGCCTCTGGGTCAAGGTGACCGGCAATGGTTGCTAGCACGCTGTCGAGTTGTTCTTGGGACTCGGCACAGACATTGATATGCCCCATCTTGCGACCTGGGCGTTTTTCCTTGCCATACCAATGGATGTGGCACTGAGGCTCGCTGAGCAAAGCCGCCGGAAGGCGGTCTTCGCCAAGGATGTTGATCATCGCTGTCGGACGCAGCAATGCAGTGCTGCCCAGTGGCATACCTGCAACGGCACGTAGATGGTTCTCGAACTGGCAGGTCTCGGCACCCTGCTGGGTCCAGTGGCCTGAGTTGTGTACCCTCGGGGCAATTTCATTGACCAGCAACTTGCCGCCGACATCAAAGAACTCAATCGCCAGCACGCCGACATAATCCATCGACTCTGCCAGTGAGCGGAACATTGCCTCGGCTTGTTTCTGCAGTTCTTCATTGCCTGTCAGGGCAACAGATAGGCTGAGTACCCCGTCGGTATGGGTGTTTTCTGCCAATGGGTAGACAGCGATATCGCCATTTTTACTACGGGCACCAACCAGAGAAACCTCGCGGTCAAACGGAACAAACTCTTCGGCTACAATAGCTTGGTTGTCGGTCTGAGCCATGAATTCGGCCATTTCAGGCCAAATCTTGTCGGCATCTTCGCGTTGCTTCAGGCGCCACTGGCCTTTGCCATCATAACCTCCAAGGGCACTTTTCAATACCATCGGTAGGCCAATAGTCTCTATCGCGGTATCTAGATCTTCACGGCTGTTGATCAGGTGGTATTTGGCATTGGCAACACCGGCGTTGTCCAGCAAGGCTTTTTCCAAGCGGCGATCGCCACCGGCCTTGATAGCGTCGGTCGTCGGCAGGAACTTACCGCTCTGCTCACAGATATCGAGAATTTCATGGGGAATATGCTCGAACTCTGCAGTGATCACATCAGAATAGGTGATTGCGGTATTGAGTCCTTTAAGCATGACCTGCTGGGTCAGCGGATGAACCACATTGCCGGTACCGACATCATAAGCGAAGACTTCAATGTTAAGTGGTGCGCCGGCCAGCGACATCATACGGGCAAGTTGCCCGGCACCAAGTACCAGTACTTTCATTACGCTTCCTCGGCCGGATTCGGGTTGGCCAGAATGGTGTCAGTTTGTTCTTTGCGGAATGCATCGATAGCGGCCATCACGGTGCTGTCTTGGGTACCGATGATCTGTGCGGCTAGCAAACCGGCATTGGCTGCACCTGCATCACCAATAGCGAGGGTACCTACCGCCACACCTTTTGGCATTTGGACGATAGAAAGTAGCGAGTCCATCCCTTTTAGGGCACGGGACTGCACAGGTACCCCAAGAACAGGCAGGCTAGTGAACGCTGCGGTCATGCCTGGTAGGTGTGCTGCGCCACCGGCACCGGCAATAATGACTTTGATACCACGTGCTTGTGCTTGCTCTGCATACTCTGCCAACAGGTGCGGAGTACGGTGGGCAGAAACAACCTTGGTTTCATAAGCAATGTTGAAGCGGTCCAGCATTTCAGCAGCGTGCTGCATGGTTGGCCAATCTGACTTTGAGCCCATGATGATCCCAACTTTCATCCCGATCTCCTTTGGGGTAACTAAACTGTGAGGTATTAATGCATGTGCCGCGCATTATACGAGTATTTTTTGTGAAGGAAAACGTTTGCGTCAGGTAAATTGCAACAATGATTAACGAGCATGGAGTTGTTACTAAGGAGTCGGTAAGATAGGTAAACAGAACGTTAAAACTGACGTCAGTAAATTCAAAGAGGTACCTGTGGAGAACCTGAACCAAGTGGTTGCAGCCCTGCAGCAGCAGGATGTTATTGCCTACCCTACCGAAGCCGTGTTTGGTGTGGGGTGTGATCCCGATAGTGAAACCGCCGTCAATAAACTATTGGCACTCAAACAGCGTCCAGTTGAAAAGGGCTTGATCCTGATTGCGGCCAACTATGAGCAGTTGGCCCCCTATGTGGATGACAGCGCGTTGAGTGAAGAGCAAAAAAATCGTATTTTTGCCACCTGGCCAGGCCCTGTGACCTGGGTGATGCCAACCAAGTCGGGTGTCCCGAGCTTCTTGACTGGCCAGTTCGATACCATTGCGGTCCGGGTAACAGATCACCCTTTGGTACAACAGCTTTGCCTTGCTTTTGGTAAGCCCCTGACATCGACCAGTGCCAACCTGACCGGCCAAGAACCTGGCCGCAGTGTGGCCGAAGTAGAAGCGCAGTTGGGTACTCGCCTGTCTGCAATTTTACAAGGTGAAACCGGAGGGCGAGATAACCCTTCTGAAATCCGAGATGCCATTACCGGTAATATTTTCCGCCAAGGATAGGATACAGATAATGCAGCAAGTGAATAAAGAAGCCGTAAAAGCCTTTTTGTTAGATCTGCAAGACAGGATCTGCGACGCCGTTGCCGCACAAGATGGGCAGGCAAACTTTGAACAGGATGAATGGCAACGTGAACAAGGTGGTGGCGGCCGTAGCCGCGTACTACGCGAAGGGCGCATCTTTGAGCAGGCTGGCGTTAACTTTTCTCATGTGTTCGGTACCCAGATGCCGGCATCTGCGACCGCGCACCGCCCTGAACTTGCCGGACGTAGTTTTGAAGCAATGGGTGTCTCTTTGGTGATCCACCCGCGTAACCCGTATGTGCCGACTTCCCACGCCAATGTCCGTTTTTTCATTGCTGAGAAAGAAGGGGAAGATCCGGTATGGTGGTTCGGTGGTGGTTTCGACCTAACGCCATTCTACCCGTTCGAAGAGGATTGCCAGCACTGGCATGATACAGCGAAAGTACTTTGCCAGCCGTTTGGTGATTCCGTCTATGATGATCACAAGGCATGGTGTGATAAGTATTTCTTCTTGCCTCACCGCAATGAGACCCGTGGAGTCGGCGGCCTGTTCTTCGATGATCTCAACCAATGGGGCTTCGAGAAGAGTTTTGATTATATGCAGGCTGTGGGTAACGGTTATCTGGATGCCTATCTGCCAATAGTCGATAAGCGCCACCCTACCCCTTATGGCGAGCGTGAGCGTCAGTTCCAACTTTATCGTCGTGGTCGTTATGTTGAGTTTAACTTGGTATATGATCGTGGCACCTTGTTTGGCCTGCAAAGTGGTGGTCGCACCGAATCTATCTTGATGTCGATGCCTCCCCTTGCCCGCTGGGAATACAGTTACTCCCCCGAACCGGGTTCGCAGGAAGCCGACCTCTATGATAATTACCTCCAGCCACGAAGTTGGTAATGACTTAAAGGGTTTGAGTCATTGAATCGGCAATGATAGGGTCAGTAGCAATACTGGCCCTTTTTTATTGGTTTGATAACACGGAACCCCGGCATATGGATAAGTATGTTGTTTTTGGCAACCCGATTGCCCAGAGTAAATCCCCTTTTATTCACACCCTCTTTGCCCGTCAGACAGGACAGGACATGTGCTATGACGCCCAACTGGTTCCAGTTGACGGTTTCAAAGAAGCTGCGCAGGCGTTTTTTGCTGCTGGTGGCCGTGGTTGTAATGTCACTATGCCATTTAAAGAAGACGCGTTTGCATATGCCAACCAGTTGACCGAGCGGGCCCGGCTTGCTGGTGCCGTCAATACATTAAAGAAACTCGATGACGGTGTGATCCTTGGCGATAATACTGACGGTGAGGGGTTGGTGCAGGATTTGCTGCAGCACAGCACCTTGCTGGAAGGTCAGAGGGTGTTGCTTATCGGTGCAGGGGGCGCAGCTCGAGGTGTGGTATTGCCGCTATTGGCCCAGGGTGTTGGCTCATTAACGATTGCAAACCGCACGGTAGAAAAAGCCCAGGCGCTTGTTGAGCTTTTTTCTTCCCATGGCCCGGTCGAGGCGTTGTCTTTGTCCGAACTCGAGGGTAAAGAGTTTGATGTGGTCATCAACTCGACATCAGCGAGCCTAAGTGGTGAGCTTCCGGGTATCCCTTCGAGCTTGATCCGTCCCGAAGTGACTTGCTATGACATGGTATATGGGGCTGAGCCGACCACGTTTAATGTTTGGGCCAAAGAGCTTGGCGCAAGGGTAACGCTCGATGGCCTTGGCATGTTGGTTGGTCAGGCCGCTGAGAGTTTCATGCTATGGCGGGGGCTTCGCCCTGGAGCCAGACAAGTTCAGCGCGAGCTTCGCCGCACCTTACAGAAATAAAGAAGACAATGAACCAAGATATATTATTTGCAGATATACAGACCTGGGACAGCGAGCGTCAGGCCGTTAATTTTCCGGCCCAACAAGGCGGCGCATTGATTAACTGCTGGGTTAGCCGGGTATGGCTGGAGAATAAGTGTGGTCAGGCACTGGCTGACGAGGCAGCTGTCCTCGATGCATTTTCCCAGTGCCGCTTTGATTTGGAAGATATCGCCGAAAATTTGATTGAAGATGAAGATTTCAATCAAGATGGCGATATCGAAATCAATTGACCCCTACCCTTCTGCTAGGTACTCATTTTTCAGCCTGACATAGTTGTCGGCCGAACCTGATAAAAATGCGCGCTCTTTATCGGATAACGGGCGCGCTTGTTTTACCGGGCTGCCTATATATAGGAAGCCACTTTTTAGTACCTTGCCCGGGGGGACCAAGCTTCCGGCTCCGATCATTACGTCATCTTCAACGATAGCCCCGTCTAATACGATAGCCCCCATCCCTACCAATACCCGATGGCCAATCTGGCAGCCGTGTAGCATGGCTTTATGGCCGATGGTCACATCGTCTCCAATAAGCAAGGGGTGTCCAAGCGGATTATTATCGCTGGTACGGGTGACGTGCAGGACAGTACCATCTTGTACATTGCTTCTGGCTCCTATCTTTATATGGTTTACATCGCCGCGGGCGGCGACCAAAGGCCAAATACTGGCATCTTCTCCCAGGGTAATGTCTCCAACAAGTACAGCCGATGGATCGACATAGGCGCTAGAAGCGACATTAGGATAAGTGCCTTTATAGGGACGTATAGATGAAACCATATCGATGAGCCTTAAAATTTAAAGTTTATATCGTTAGATTAGCCTCTCAGCGGTACAAATAATATCGGAAAACGCGGCTTTTGTTTGATTAGTGTACAGTTGAGTCGAAAAGATGAATTTTTTTTGAAATTGCCCTTGCTAACGTGATCGAACTCTCTATAATGCCACCTCACCGACACGGAGCACGGCAACTTAAGCCGGCAACGTAGCGGATTGTTCTTTAACAATTTGACCATGCAATCTGTGTGGGCA
>NZ_JACSOF010000226.1:0-6996 GCF_014349205.1 Photobacterium sp. BZF1 | reverse complement strand
GTGATTACCTCAAGCAAATTCCGATGGCAGCATTGGTCGCCGTGATGATTATGGTCGCTATCAGTACCTTTTCCTGGCAGTCACTGATTGATATCAAGCACCACCCGCTCAATGCCAATGCGGTGATGCTTGCAACGGTAGTCACAGTCGTCTTGACCCACAATTTAGCTATCGGGGTTGCGGTGGGCGTGTTGGTCTCGACAGTGTTTTATGCTAACCATAGCCGCAAGATCATGAAAGTGACGGATGATGTTTTGGTTTGCAATGAGCATACTATCCACAAGGTTCATGGCCAGATATTCTTTGCTTCTGCCTATAATTTCATGGATATGTTTAACTTCAGGCAAGCCACCAGGTATGTCACGATCGATTTGTCTGATGCCCATTTCTGGGACATCACAGCGGTCGGTGCGCTGGATAAAGTTGTGCTCAAATTCATGGAAGCGGGTTCGCAAGTTGAAGTGGTGGGTATGAACCAAGACTCTGAAAAGATGATCTCGAAATTTGCCATTTTCGATAAGCCGGAGAAGTTGGCAAATCAGGTTATTGGCCATTGATGATTAGAAACTAATTACAAAATGTCCCAAAACTCAAGTTCAAATGGCCCGTTGCCATTTGAACTTGTATAGCTTCGAAAACTAATACGATGAAGCCGGATTAATATCGACCGTGCCCTTTATTACATCAACCTCGGCATGATAAATCGCCTGCGGATCGCCGTAGTGTTTAAACGTAAAATGGTAAACACTTGCCGGAGCCCATATTTCTGTGGGTTCGGAAGGTGTAATTTCGTACCCGTCCTGTTGGTAGATCTCTGTTTCTGCCACTTTTTCTATCGCGGCTTGCTGACCTGCTTTTCTGTCTATCTCCGGCTCTAGTGAAGGGTTATTCGGATATGTGTTTCCGTCATAGGCCATCAAGCGAAATGCTCCATTGCTCCATACCATGAAATCTTGCCAACCATTAGTCGTACTATCGGCCAACAGCACCGGGGGTTTGACAACAGACATTTGACTGATGATGTTGCCGTTATTATTGAAGATGACCGCAGTACAGCCACCACTACCGCAAAAGTAACTGTTCTGAATTAAGACAAAGTGTTCAGCATAACCATCGTTGTTGAGATCGGTATGGCCTGTTAGGTAGCGGATATTGTCTCGCTCAATGGATAGCCCCTCAGGGGCTAAAATTTGGGTATCAACCCATTGGGCCACAGTATTTTCATTTGAGCTATTTTGATTCGTAGCTGTAGGCTTGCTGGGTGCCGGTGAGTCGGTGGATGATAGGTT
The DNA here is from genome assembly GCF_014349205.1 of Photobacterium sp. BZF1. Lineage (NCBI taxonomy): Bacteria > Pseudomonadati > Pseudomonadota > Gammaproteobacteria > Vibrionales > Vibrionaceae > Photobacterium > Photobacterium sp. BZF1. Next base: position 5,707 of record NZ_JACSOF010000226.1, on the reverse strand, counting down.
GTCTGAGGGACTACAGCCAATCATTAACAGTGTGCTGAAAAACCCTAAATACCGAAAGTTGAGTTTGAACATGTCATCTGGCTCTATATTTTTATTAATAATGAATAGTATATAGCAGCATGGTATTTCTATTATGACCCGAGAAATGGACGATGAGTAATATACAGTTAGTCTCCCTGTTGGATGTAGAGAGGCAAAAGCTTATCGACTTGATGAATAATGTTCAGGTTAAGGCACAACTACCACTGTTAACCGATGTGTTTACACAAGCGAGTTGTACGGCTTTCCTTGAGGCCAAGCAAAAAATGTGGGAAGAGCATGGATATGGCCCATGGGCTTTCATAATAAATGGCGAATTTGCTGGGTGGGGCGGTCTACAGCCCGAAAGTGGAGAGGCGGATTTTGCTTTGGTGTTGCATCCTGACTTTTGGGGCTACGGTTTGAAAATATTTAAACTGTTTGAGCGTGTCGCTTTTGATGAAATGAACCTAAGCTCAATCACTGCCTTGTTTCCGCCTAGTAGGAAGAACTGGAGGGCGTTAATCCGCTTTGGTTTTATCAAAGAGCAAGAGCTGGTTTTCAACGAGCGGACGTTCATAAGGTTCCGGCTTCGGAACAACCGATAAGGATTGATATTGGGAAGTGCTTCAAAAACAGCAACGGCGCTGCAACTATCAAGCTGCAGCGCCGTTGTTAAATTATGTTCGAATTACTTCTTAAGGTTTGTGAAGTAGTCGAAGATAACTGGTACGTCGTTGTTACCCATACCTGCATCAACAGCAGCTTGTAGGCTAGTAGAAGTACCTTGAGCGATTAGAGACTCAGTACCTAGCTCTTCACATAGAGCAAGGAAGTAACCAAGGTCTTTGTTTGCGTTAGCAACAGAGAAACCTAGCTTCTCTTCGCCGTCTACAGCGTAGAACTTACAGAACTGCATGAACGGAGAGTTAGAAGGACCAGCTGACATGATGTCGAATAGTTGCTGACCGTCAACGCCTGCTAGCTTAGCAACAGCGAACGCTTGAGACATAGTTGCAACAGTAGTCATACCCATGAAGTTGTTCACAAGCTTAGTAACGTGACCAGAACCTAGCGCACCTAGGTGGAATACGTTTTCGCCTTGCTCGTCAAGAACTGGCTTAACTTTGTTGAAAGTTTCCATGTCGCCAGCAGCCATGATGTTTAGAAGACCATCTTTAGCGTGAGCTGGAGTACGACCTAGAGGAGCATCGATCATGCCTGCGCCTTTCTCAGCAAGGTCAGCACCGATCTTCTTGGTAGAAGCTGGGATAGAAGTACCGAAGTCAATTAGTGTCTTGCCTTCAGACATACCAGCTAGGATACCAGTTTCACCGTAAACAACTTTCTCAACAACTTCAGAAGTTGTTAGGCAAAGCATAACGATGTCACTTTTCTCAGCAAGTTCTTTACCAGAAGCTGCTTCAGAAGCGTTGCCACGAGCTAGAACTGCTGCAACTGCATCTTTGTTAAGATCCATTACGTTAACTTCGTAACCACGGTTTTGAAGATTCTCAACCATGTTGCCGCCCATAAGGCCAAGACCGATGAAACCAATTACTGGTTTAGTCATTTCAGACTCCTAATAAAAAATACTATTGTATGACTATATGGCTTAAGGATATACGTCTGTTCGCCTTAAAGCAAATGTAGATTGCTTTGAAATCTTCGCCAGTTCACAGTTTTTTGATCTGGGCCAGATCTGAGGGGAATTTGAATTGTGATCTGGGGAGATATCGTGCTAGGCGATATCCTCCCCAGATAAAAACACGTCGATTTAGTGGTAATTCAACTCGGCAGCTTTGTCTTTATCGAACTCATTGAGCGTCTTGCGTGCCAAGTGGCGGAATGGGATCGCCTTGATACATTCTTCGAATGGCATGATAGCGAACGCCCAGAACAAGGGAGCATCGAAGAATTGGAGCAAGATAGCCAGTAGCGGGAGCGAGACCAACCATTGGCCTGAGAAGTTGATAGTAAATACGGCTTTGGTTTTCCCCAAAGCCCTCAGGGCATGACCATGTACCGTGTTGTAGCCGCGCACCAAAGGCAGGAAAATGTATAGCGGCGCTATAACAGCCAGTGCCTGGAAGGTTTCAGGTTCCATTTCAGGGTAGATAAACGATAGGCACAGACTTAGTGCGAAGAAAAAGCCGCTGGTGATAATCGATAGGATGACAGCAATCCTGATGCTGGTATCGACATTTTCCCGTAGGTCATCAAGCTTGTTGGCACCGATGGCCTGACTGATCAGAATAGCGGTAGAGTGGGCAGCAGCCGTTGTCATTTGGGTACCCATACGGATCCACGGCATGATCAGAGTAATCGCCACGTAGGCATAAAGGCTGAGTTGGGAATATAGCAGTTGGTATATTGTCGCACCGACTGCCAGCATCGCCATATTGGCGGCAATCGGGAATATTTCCCCGAAGTGGCGTTTAGTTAGGTAGATGAAATGACCGACTTTCCCCGGCTTGCGCAGGGTGATCATGTCATCGATACGAACACAGTAAACAAGGAAACCGGTACGGACCAAAATTGCCACCAAGCTGCCAAGAGCCGCTCCCAACACTCCCAAACCAAATTGGTGGATGAGTATGTAAGTTGCTACCGTATTAACAGGTAATTCGAGTAGGTAGCCTTTAAAAGGGATTTTTGTTTTACCTAGGCCATTGAAGCAGGCAATCAATACTTGGGTCAGGGCACTGAACAGCAAGGTAAGGGTGGAAATTTGTAGGTAACCAACTGTTAATGATAGAAGTTCTGGGTCTTGGGTAATGTAGCCAACCAACTCATCGCCGAAACTGAACAATAGCAGTGAAAATAAGGCTGCTACACCAAAGTTGATAGCCATTCCGCTCAATATAGAGTCGCTTAATGCCTCGGAGCGGCCCGAGCCATAGGCCCGGCTGATCACAAGTTGTGTGCCGTTGGCGAGGGCGTTTTGAAAACCTAGCAGGAAGGCGACAATGGCCGTGGCAATACCAATGGCCGCAACAGGAACTTCTCCAAGTGGTGAGATCAGTAGCGTGTCGATAAGCAGCATCGACTGCATAAGAAATGCATTCATGGCGAGCGGCCATGCAATTTTCAGGTTTTTCTTTACAAATGGAGAGAGTTGCAAGAGGGCTCCTTGTTGCAAAAATAGTTATTAAAGGTGACGAGTTGTATTATTATATTTCAATAGGTCCTCTAACATCCAGAGCCATCTTGTCGAATAATCGTTCTAATTTGTTAACCGCTAGCCACGTACGTGACTTAGCTATGTTTTCCTTTTACCAGAGCACAGAATAGTTGGCTGGCGGTTGCGATCAGTGCATCCGGAAAGTCATAGTCGGGATTATGCAATTGGGGATGTTCTTGACCACTGCCAATACAGAACAAGGCACCTGGCCATTTGGTGAGGAATTCAGCCATATCCTCAGACCACCTCATCGGCTCGTCAATACGTTCAATCGGTAATCCGAGAGATTTGGCTTGGGTGATAACCTGCTGGCAATGCAGTGGTGAATTGACGGTGGCATTGAACCACTCCTGCCAAGACACTTCGCATCGGAGATTTTCCTTTTCACAAAGTGTGTTGATTTGCTGTTCGATGAGTGACTTCATTGCTATTAAGGTTTGAGTGTTTTCGCTGCGTAAAGTGGCAAGTACTTTGGCATACCCCGGTGCGGTCCCAAATGCGGCTTCGCCATTAACGGTTTCGCCAAGTGAGGCATGAACAACAGTCGTCAGGGTAAATACTCCGGAAAATTGTTCAGGCAAGGTTTGCAGCAACTTGATTACTTCTGTCATCGCTAGCGTTGGTGCAATACCATTTTCAGGCTTGGCAGCATGGGAGGTTTTGCCAAATAGTTCGATGCTGACTCCGGTAGAGGCACAAGCGAAGGTGCCAGGTTTGATCACAACGGTATTGAGCGGGTAACCGGGTAGGTTATGGTAGGCATAGACATTGTCGATGTGCTGATTGGCAAGCCATGGTTCTTTCAGCATGGCGGCAGCTCCTGCACCTGTTTCCTCTGCGGGCTGAAATACTAACAACACACGGCCTGATAATGGGGGATGTTCGGCTAGGCGTTTGGCGACCATCATCAAAGAAGCGGTGTGCCCATCATGGCCGCATGCATGCATGACCCCCTTATGACAAGAGATATGCGCGTGGTTGGCTTGTTCATGGATAGGAAGGGCATCGAAATCGGCACGTAACAAACTGGTTTCACCGGGTTGACCGCTGTCAAACTCAACCACAATGCCATGTCCACCTATATCCGTCCTCGGTGATAAACCAAACTGACGGAGTTGTTGAACAATGATGTCTGCTGTCTGGCGTTCGTGGTGGGAAAGTTCTGGATATTGGTGAAGGTAGCGGCGGAAGGAAATGGGGTCAAAGGATTCAATCGGCGTAATCATAACAATTCGTTTGGCTATATTATTTAGGTTGCATAGCTTACGCCGATTTCTATCGACCCAGTGTGATGGGTATCGCAGGGTTCAGTTGCTAATATGAGCAAGTTATTCCGGTAAATCCAAATCCAGTGGCAACTCATCATCCCAATTCTCTAGAATAAATTGCCTCTTACTTTCAAGTCTTTGCTGGAGAGAGAGGATAAAGTCTTCAGATTCTTTCAATTGACGGGCTAGTTCGAAGGCTATGGCTTCGAGATCGTCAGCACTGAAATCATTACTCTCGGCGTTGAGGAAATCTGAGTGGCTGTGGGTTTCAAATTCGAACTGAGGCGCAGAAGGGGCTAAGGCACGAAGACGCCTTTCTTTTTTTAGGTGGTCTAACAAGAAAAAGCTAGTTACTACAAAAGTAATAAGTGCACTGGCACCAAACAGTTTGCGAAACTGGCCACTTTCTTTGAGTGCCAACAGGGTAAGTAAACCAAAAACAATACATAGTAGGAGCAGCACCATTCCTTTGAAACCTCAATCGCTTACTGTAAGTGATTAGATTACCAAAATGAATAGTTACTCACTATTGTCATTCTGTTACCGAATGCAAATTGTGAGATGGCGATACAGAAACTATTGTCGTTCGTTTTAGTATCGCTATCGGTGTTGGGTTACTGCTGAAGTTGCTTAACCCCTGTTATTAAAGCATCCAAGCCTTTATCCACTTTGCTTCTCGGGCAGCCCACATTCAAACGAATATAGCCTTTACCTTCTGTTCCATAGGTATCGCCGCGCATGATAGCGACCTTATGCTTGTGAATAAGAATGTGTTGCAAGGCGTCCAGCCTGTCATCTCCTTGTTGATAAGCCATGAGCAGCCTTAAGCTGGACTAGGTACTGCTCGCGGGATTGCTGTGCGGGCAACGGTGAATGACGACATTGATTATGTCGTACCGGACAATACCTTGGCCGCTGACCTTCATGTCATCGACCGCCTCAGAGATTGGCGAGCAAGCCGGTAAGCGGTTAGTACAGAAAATGAAAGCCTCCGAACCCGCAGTAGAGAAAGTCGTACTGGCCCCAGAACTGATCATCCGTGGCTCGGCGTAAACCCAAAATTTCTATTCATACTCACATCCAACCGAAGTAGTCAGTGTCAGTCTCGATACTGACTTCTTTTGCTACCAAGCCCCCCAACGCGCCTAGCTTCCTACATCACCTCGGGCGATTAAATCTAAGCTATTACATAAGGTTTAACGTAAACCCTTTGTGCTCGGTTAGGCTGATATTGAAT
>NZ_JACSOF010000225.1:0-7124 GCF_014349205.1 Photobacterium sp. BZF1 | reverse complement strand
GTGTAGCGAACAACAGAGAGAATGCTGCACAGACACTAACAACCGCCAATCAGCAAGGAATAGCTGATGCATTCATTTATAGCGACAAGCGTAAATAGGTAGAGCCATGGGAAAAAGCAAAGCGATTGTACTATCAGTATTGCTGGCGTTGGTCGTTGGCGGCCTGACATGTTTGGGCTTGTATTTGTTAGGCTGGTATACCTTATCTCCGCTATGGGCCGTGGCGCTTGAAGCGTTTGCGATATTAGTTGAAATGGGGCTCGTTGGCTGGGGGATGTATGTCTACTTCCGCAAACCTAGGCCGGTAGTGGATGAGGATGAGCAAATACGCAAAGCACAAATGGCTCATTCGATTAAAAGCCGGTTTGATGTTATATGGAAAAGTCATCCCGGATTGAATACTGACCCGTACCGGTTACCTTGGTACATTCACCTTAGCCAAGATATTAATGGCGATACCACTTTCCTGCGCCAAACAGGTTTTGAACCCGTTCATTCTTCTCACTCGTCGATTGATGTATCGGGGGATCTCAATAGCCCTATTTCGTTCTGGGGGGCAGATGACGCTGTATTGGTTTCCATTGATATCAGCCAGCCACAGGATGCAATCAAACAGCATCTGGACATCCTCTATGGATTACTGCTTAAAAAGCGGGATCGTCAGGCAATCAATGGGGTGCTCTGTACGCTAGATCTCAAATCATTGGTACAAAGTGACGAACTCGCCAGCAACGAATTAAGCCTCAATGTGCGCAGTTACCTCACTGAAATCAATAACCGGACTGGATTGTCTGTTCCCACATATTGTCTCTTCACCCATCTTGCCGGGGTCAAAGATTGCTGCGAGTTGTTCTCTACTCTCAATGAAGCGGATCGGGAGTTACCTTTAGGGGCACTGACTGATTTATCAGGGCAGGGCAAATATGACAAAGCTTGGTTCGATACGACTTTCGATGAATTGATCAAGCGCTTGTCAGTGACGGTTTCCGAATCTCTGAAGCAACAGCTTTGTGATGAATATCGTGAATCAACGGTTGCGGGTATTTATCAGCTATCAGCCGTTAAATTCGATATCGAGGACTTCTTGGCTTCGACGTTTAACCAGCATCAATTTGACGATGTGGAACTCAACTTCCGGGGCTACTTCATTTTCAACGCTGGTGGCGAGGCCAATGCTACTGATGTCCTGACTTATTTAAATGCTTCGGAGCTAGGCTTGGAGCATTTGAAAACCTCGCCACAGGGCTTGGATGCGAATGGGCCTTCGCATAGTTTGTTCAGCAAGCAGCTATTTCGAAAGTACATCTTGAAAGAAGCCAAACTGGTGGGTGTGTTTACCGCCAAAGAGTGGCGTTATCGTTTTACCCGGGTTGCGGCTTTGTGCGGCATTGCTTTGCTGTTTTCAGGGTTTGTGTGGACCTTGAAATCTCATTACGAAAGCCAGCAAGCTATTGATAATCAAGCACTGGCGTTGCTGGAGCGTTATAAATCCAATTTGAAAAGTGATGTCATCATGCCTGATGATCTATCGTCACCAATATTTAGCCTGTATGAGCTGCGCCAGATCAGCCAGCTTTATCAGAAGGAATCCCGACCTTGGTATAGCATGTCAAATTGGTTACCGGATTCGAGTATCCAACCTTACGTTGAATCCGCCTATTACCAAGAACTCAACCGGGTGTTATTGGTATTGATGCGTGACTATATCCTCAAGGATATGTTTGTCTACAACTCGCTCGATGACAAAGTGAAAACCTTGGAACTGCTGAACTATCACCAGTTGCTCTACAACCCGCAGCGGCATGATGTTGACTCATTGGTCAATTATTATATCGCCGCACTCAAGGAAGAGGGAGAAGGGGACGTTAACCTGCTGGAGCGTTTTGAGCTGTTGGCGAAAGATGTATTGAACAGTGGTGCCGTGCCACCCGAATCGAACGAGGAGTTGCTTACACTGGTGCGAGGATCGCTATCCAAAAACGATATGAGCGAGCTGCTATACCAGCATATTTTGCAGCACCCTAACTTTTCACGCCGGGTGGATATCAGGACACAGCTGGCTCCTTCCTACGCATCGGTGTTCCAGTTTACCCCGGAATTTAGTGGTTACCTGATCCCATATGTCTTTACCCGCGATGGCTTTGAAGAGCTTACCAACGAAACTGGCTTACAGTTGGCAAGCGAGGCCACCCAAGCCTATGAAGGGGTGATGGGAAGGATCAGCGGCGAAGCGGAAATGAACCGGATAAACCGCCAGTTGCGAGAGCGCTATACCAATGACTACATCCAATATTGGAAAACGCTGACAGCCAATATTTCCTGGGTATCGGTAGCTACTTGGGGTGAGAGTAACATTCAGCTCGAATTGGCGACGGACCCGCTTTACTCGCCAATGGTGCAGCTGTACCGATTGATTGAGCAGAATACCAATTTGCGGAGTATCTCCCGGCAATTAGCCAAACAAGAGCAGGAGAATGAAGCGCCGCCAACAGCCCTGCGCAGCGATACCATCGAGCGTGTCGCGAGCTTGATTGCAGCGCCTTTTACCTCTTTCCATCAGCTTGTAGCTGTTGGGGACTCAGGTCAAAGCCAGTTGGACGTTGCAGTAAAGCAGCTCAAGGAAACCCATGATTGGGTACAGCAATCGACGCAGGCCAGAACCCGAGGCGAATACTTTATCGAGCAATTGAAAAACGTCGATACCAGCACGCCAATTGCCCAGCAGTTCCAGTTAGCTAATGGCTACAAAGACCCAATATTGCCTGCGATGTTGAGAGGCCAGGCGCTGACAATTAACCAATTGGCATTGGAAGAAACTAGGCAGTTTATCAACGCAGACTGGCAGCAGCTTTATTCGGTTTACCACCGCCAGTTCGAAGGTCATTATCCGTTTGACAAGCAGTCAATGTTTGATGCTTCAACCGATGACTTCGAAGACTTTTTTAAAGAAGGCGGGCTGTTCGATGTGTTTGCCGCCAAATACAGCATCTACTTTGATAAAGGCAGTTTCGGTGAAACGGTAATCAAAGGCTTTATCGCCCATCAGGATATGATTATTTCCAATGATTACCGGTTACTGGAGCAGTCGGTCAAACGGCTGCAAAGCGGGATTTTCTCGGATGGCAAGTTGGGCTTTGAATTCATGCTAAAGGCCCAGAAAATGTCGCCATCGTTAACGGGCTTTTCTATCGAATCTGGCACCAAGCTGTTTGAATACCGCAATGGACCGGTACTTTGGCGTAAGCAGTCATGGCCTATCAGCAACAACATCAGCAATGATATTTCTATCGTGACGACAGACAATCTGGGGGCAGATACCAGGGAGAAACTGAGCGGGGTATGGAGTTGGTTTAGGGTGGCCGACAAAATGCAAAGCAGCAACATGGCAGGAAGCTATGATGTAGCGTGGCATTACTTGGCAGACAGCAGTTATGTCAATCTTGTGGTAATGTCCGATGGCCGCGAGCAGCCATTTTCGCCAAGGTTCTTTGCCCAGCTAACACTGCCGGAAAGACTATGATAGAAAGCGTCAGATCGTTTTTTGGGCAAAGAGCGGGCAAGGGAAATGTTGGCCCAAGAAGTAAATGCCCTGACGCGCCACCGTTATGGTTGATGGAACAACTCGCTATTGCTGACAGTGCTTGCTGTGAGGTGATCGGTCAGAATTGCTTCAAGGTAGATCAAAGCGGACAAGCTATTAAGGCCACCATCAAGATAAAATATGGAGAAACGCCAACTCAAGCCTACCTACTGCAACGGGAAGCTGATTGGTTAACCCGACTATATTCACTCAACCTCACTCGTTCTGAGTGCATCAAGTTCTATAAAAATGGTCAGCAGAGTTACTTGTTGACCAACTACCTTTCTGGGCTTGCTGCTAGTCATTGGCTGCGAGAGCAACTAGCTGGGGATGAAGAAACAGTATACCTTCATCAACTAGCAAACTATTTAGAGTCTGCTTTAGACCAGCTCGAGGCCATTCACAGCAATGGTTTTGTGCATGGGGACATCAAACCCAGCAATATTATCTTCGCACCAAACTGTATTGCCGAGCTTATCGACTTTTCCAATATGCGAAGGATAGGGGAGCCTTGGCTGGAGCGAGGTTTCAAACAATTTAGCCCTTCCTATTTCAACGCTAATCACTCATCCACCGCAACCACCAAGCAAGACTACTACGCCTACCTAATGTCAATGAAAGTGCTGTTTGAGCTGGAGAAACGAACTGAACTGCGGCCTTTGGAAGGATTCGAAAGTATTGTAGAACAACATGCTGAGAGCGGGGTGATATCAACTGGGTTTAAGAACCGCATTTTGGCGATGTATGAATCGCTGTAACCAATAACTAAGTTGGAGTAGTCAATGGGAATGACACAATCATATTGAGATTAACGGGAAAGAGGGGATCGGGAGCCTTGCCCCCGATCAAATAATTCTTAATGTTGTAACGCGGCAAGAATCGCTTCGGCCGAACTGACCTCGAACTGGCCGCCTTCTTCGACATTCAGTTGTTTGACCACACCATTTTCAACAATCATGGCATAACGCTGTGAGCGTATCCCACCAAATCCTTCAGTATCCAGTACCAGACCCAGAGATTTGGTAAAGCTCGCATCACCATCTGCCAGCATCATTAACTCGGAAGCATTTTGCGCCTCGCCCCAGGCCTGCATGACAAAAGCATCATTCACAGCGACACACGCAATTACATCGACCCCTTTTTCTTTGATTTTATCTGCCAAAACCACGAAACCAGGCAAATGTGCCTCTGAACAAGTTGGCGTGAAAGCACCGGGTACGGCAAATAGCACCACAGTTTTATTGGCAAAAAGCTCTTGGGTAGGGTGGCTCTGCATCCCATCATCAGTTAACTGGCTAAGCGTACCATTGGGTAAAGATTGACCTTGCTGAATCATGCGTAATGTCCTTGTTGGCTAATGTCCTAGAAGTGTAGATGCCAACAGTCGTTCAAACCAATGCAAGGGCCTTGGCTACGTGCTGAGCATGTGAAGTTGTGAACTGCCCCAGATGAAATGTCATTTCAACGACGCGTTAATAACTGGCACAAAAAATTTATTGTTAGCGCAGTAGTGACGGCGTAACACTGAGTGATAAAGGCGAAAGTGATATGTTGAAAATTTCAACATATCACTCTGTTATTTTTCGTTTTTTCTATGTATTACAGGGTTTTGGCTGTGGCTGTGTGAGATAATGTAGAAAGTGAAGGTTGAAAGATACAACCTATGAAGCTGTTAGGGCTTTCATAGAGCATTTTTGCTCATATTTAGAATGATGTATGAAATCTCTAGACTTGATTTGAGAATAATAATGGAAAATGAATCATTGGTGGAAACTGGACAGAGCTTGGCTAGGCTTCCTGCTTCCTATGGCTTACATCTTACAGATGCTCAAGAGCGATTTAGCTCTGCCTATGTAAAGCTGATGTGTGCGGCTGCGAAGATTAATTATAGTGAACCGACGACTGATAATGAAAGCATCGATATCGAACTCATTGGTAGAGGTTTTCAAGGTCGTTGGAAAAAACCGAGAATTTTGGCACAACTCAAGTGCACATCTAACTACAAATATATAGATATGGAAAAACAAGAGCTGAGTTTTCCACTACCTATAAAGAACTACAATGATCTAAGAGAAGTTGATGATCTTCCGAAGATTTTGATCGTTGTTTTCTGCCCTAAGGATAATCAGGAGTGGGTTCAGCATTCATCACTCCAGTCGAATGTAAGATTTTCTGGCTATTGGGTTAGCCTAGAGGGCGAGCCGGAAGTCAGCAATAAAACTAGTGTGACTGTTAAAGTTCCTTTTTCTCAAGCTTTTAACAATCTCACTCTGATAGAATTGATGAAACAATATAGCGCTAGAGGGTTAATCATATGAGTACTCAATTACCTCTAAATGATGTGACCAAATACTTAGCTGAAAATGGCTGGCACAAATCATCTGAAATTAGAGATACATTTCAGATTTGGCATAGTCACGAGTTTCCGGAGTCAGAAGTCACGCTCCCTTTGAGTGAAGAGCATAAGCGCTATGAGGCACTTCTATTAGACACAATAGAGGAGTTGTCTGAATACCTTAGAGTGTCTCATGAAGCTTTGATCAAACAAATATCACCGTTAGACTTTGATGCCATAATGGTTAGAGCGATTGCTGATGATGTTCAAAATGGCTCAATCCCATTTGATGATGGAATCAAGCTTTTATCTTCTGCTTATAAGTTGCTTAAACATTGTTCAAGTAAAATCCAAAAGTTCAAGAACAAGAGTAAGCACTTGGGTAGTTATTACAACCACATTGGAATGGGGCAAACACAGATAGGTAGTTATGTTGTAGCTATCCACTCTCCTCTATACCGTGTAAATAGCGAAGAAGAGCCAAAGTTGTTCGACAGCAATACATCTCTTGGCAGGATGATTAATAAGCTGTTCTATTCGAAGTTGGCTAAAGTCTCTTCAGTGTTTGCGCTTGAGTCTGATATTGATGTAATTACTCAGAAGCTACTCGAGTTAGGCATAGACAAAAAAGATTGTGATGCGCTAATAGATATATTTGGTTTTAAAGCTCATAGAGATATCGAAATCAAAGTCAACTGGTCATCAAAAGAGTTCATTGAAGAGAAATACAAGAGCCCAATATCGTTTTATTCTAGAGATGCTCAAAAGATTGTTGAATACCGAGAAGTTTTGAAAGCAAAGAAAACGGAGAAAAGTATCCAACTCTCTGGGGAAGTCGCTGATTTGCATAGAGGCTACGACGATGACTTAGGGCGAGCTAAACTTAGGACGAAATATCAGGATAGAGAGGTTAGTGTTTCATTTACGGTTAGTGAAGATCTTTATCCAATAATAGCTCGCGCTCATGTAGCTAAAAAAGTAGTGACGTTAACTGGCGAGTTGGAAGCAGTCAAAGTTGACAATAGAATGTCTGCTAATTTTAAATCGCTCACTGAATGGAAAGTGTGTGAGAACCTAGAAATCAAAGAACTGGATACCGAGCAGGAAAGCCCTAACAAATAAGGATACGTGTCGCGCAGCCGACACTTCTATCCGGTTGTTGGACAAGCCCGTGTAGCCTTATTAAGTAAATTGCTTGGTTGGAACTTG
>NZ_JACSOF010000224.1:0-7211 GCF_014349205.1 Photobacterium sp. BZF1 | reverse complement strand
ACTCTCTCTGCTGTAGTGATTGCGGCAGGCAAGGGCAGCGTCGCTCCTGCAGACTTTGAAGCCCCTTCAGCATGGTCTATTGCGTCTATTGGCTTCATCGTTGTGATGATGGGTTGGATGCCGGCACCGATTGAAATTTCATGCCTGACTTCATTGTGGCTTAAGAGCCAACGCAAAGAACAAAAGGTCACGACGGATTCTGCATTATTTGATTTTAATGTCGGCTATATCGGGACGGCTGTACTGGCAATTGTGTTTCTTTCTCTCGGTGCTTTGGTACTACATGGAAATGGTACGGAGCTAAAAGCATCGGGTATTGGCTTTTCCCACCAGTTGGTAAGCATGTATGCGTCAACCATTGGTGAATGGTCTCGCTACCTGATTGCAGTCGTGGCTTTCTTCTGTATTTTCGGCAGTACGATTACCGTTATTGACGGCTATGCCCGTTCACTGGCAGAAGCACAATCTCTTCTGCAATCTAAGCCTGTTGGTCAACGTGCCTTCCATAATGGCTGGATGGTATTTATTGCGATTTCAGCGATGGGGATCATCTTGTTCTTCAGTTCGGCATTGATGCCAATGCTCGATTTCGCCATGGTGCTGGCCTTTATGACTACGCCTGTCTTTGCCTTGTTGAACTACCAACTAGTGTCTAAGGCAAACCTACCAAAGGCACTTCAATGGTCCAAGCAAATGAAAGTATTGTCTTGGGTTGGCCTCACATATTTGTTCGGCTTCCTAGCAGTATTCATTTGGTGGAAATGGTTGATGTAATCTGAAATAAAAAAGAGCCGGATACAGACAGGACGTAGGTATCCGGCAGATTCCATATTGGTTGGTGAGTTATAGTTATAAAAATAAGGTTTATTAGCGACTGAAGAGGTTGTTAACCGGCCAAAGCTGGGTCACTCAACACTTCATCTTCACTCTTAGGCTGGCTAATATTTTTCTTGTTCGGAACGGTCAACTCATGGTTGATCAGTGCAATCCCATCGATGAGTGCGTCATGCACATTATCACTTTGACCCGCCTCAAGTGCATGCAAAGCCCTAAATAATGTCTTCTGTAATTCAAGTATCTGTTCGTTTGCGTTATCCAGCTCGATAGCCTCAAGTGAAATGAGGTCATTGAGATGTTTTGCTGAACCTGGCTTAGGTGCTGATAATTGACTGGCGATAACTTGGGAGGTGCACAATTTCAAGTAAGAGAGACTTTGGGTTAGCGACTGCGAGGGTTTATCCATCCGAAAACTCCTTGATGTTTCATCATGCTATGTAGGCATTGCATGAGAATGTCCGTTATTGAGGGTAATGTTTAATAATAAAGGTTTGTTTTTTAAGGTTTATATGAAATCTAATTCATTGGGCGTGAAGATAACTTGGCTTAGATCAATTTGCGCGAAAACTCACTGGGATGACTCAATGGCTTTAGTCATTTTTATGACTAACTTATCAAGTTAGTATGAAAATATTCGGGGAATATACAAAACATTTTGAATAGCTATTCTGTAGCGTGAATAAGGCGTGTTATGGAAACACGCCTATGGCTAAGCGAGTTTGGAATGATGTGATATTTTAACCGTTATTGAGATAGCTTTCCCAACTCGCGGAGACACGATCAAATTCCTCAATACAGATATCTTCACGTTCAGTCTTTACTTCCGCTTCAAGATCTTGGAACAGTGTCTCATGTTTATCGGGATCACTTCCAAAGATAAGGCATAATCCATAGAAGTATCGTTGGATATCCAGACTGTGTTCATCAATAAAATCTAAGTCATCAAAGCTTTCGATTTGCTGATCTTCAATGGCGAATAAAGTGGCTGCATGTATCGCTTGGCGATCACCATTTTCAACGAAATTGAGCATCAGCACATTGGCAAAGCTATCTGCAGCATCTTCCTCTTTGCCAAGAATAGGGATTTGGTTAATGGCGATATAGGCGTGGCCAATCTCATGAAGCAAGGTATGTAATAGGGCCCCTTCAGCTGCCTCAAATACATACTGGTTGTCAGATTCGGATAGCTCAGATTGTTCATCTGCATCACTGATATCTGCTGAAAAGTGGTCAATCATTTCACGCCAAAAATAATAAGGGATCTCAATTTGATTCGATTCAGGATCGTATAAGGGGCCATCTTGCGTACCAAAAACAATATTGACTGGTTTGGCAAGGTTAATTGTTGAATCAGACAAGGCCTGAACTGTCTCGAGGGCGTCGGTTTGCCTTATTTCTTTAATCGTTTGTTGGTCGAGAGTATTCACACTTGGGATAAAAGTGAAACGAATGGAAGGAAGTTCATCACTCAGCGCCCGGTTGGGAAGAAGGCAGGCAAGGCTTGTAAATAGCAATACGATGGAAAGAAAAAGACCATTGTGATTAGTTTGACTGTGAATACTGGTTGAGGTGTCCATGTATGATTCCTTTCTGCTTTACGATTGCTGATGAGTATGGTTCATCGGCATGGGAGTTAGAGTGATCTTAACGCTATTACATGAAAAATTAGCAATAAATTATAGATTTGCTTTAAAAGGATAGATAAGGTGAAACATCAATATCTATTTATTGATGACTATAAAAACAAGGAGAAAAGGTGAACAAGCTATTGTCTTTTGAAGCTTTGATGGTGTTAGACGCTATTGAACGAAGAGGAAGTTTTGCTGCGGCATCGGAAGAGTTAGGCAGAGCGCCTTCATCTTTGAGTTATCAGGTTCAAAAACTCGAGCAAGATTTAGATTTAGTGATTTTTGATCGCTCGGGCCATAAGGCTGTCTTTACTAAGGCTGGTCATCTGTTGTTAGAAAGAGGGCGGATGTTATTAACCGCGGCTGACGAGATGATTGCTGATGCCAGCGCTTTGGCGCATGGTTGGGAGCTGGATATTACCATCGCTTATGACGGCCTGGTAAAAGTTGACGCTCTATTCCCGCTGGTGGAAGGACTTGCTCAACAAAGTAAAACCCGCGTCCGTTTTCAGGAAGAGATATTAGCAGGATGCTGGGAAGCGCTGGCCCAAGATCGCGCAGATATCCTTATTGCTCCAGCTCCTACAGTGGCCCCACCGGAAGCTAAGATTCAAACACTTGGCACCATTGATACAATTTGGGTTGCTCATCCCGATCATCCCATTCACAAGCATAAATATCCGTTAGATCCAATGATTAGAAAGCAATACAGGGGAATTGCGGTTGCAGATACGGCAAGGAATTTGCCGCCTATTACCTACAATATTCTCGATGATCAGCCCTTACTGACGGTATCGTCAATGCATGACAAGCTGCTGGCTTTAAAAGCGGGGCTAGGGATCGCTACGATGTCATACAGTTATGCCAAATACGCGATTGAAAGTGGTGAGCTGGTGGTTATTGGAGATGATCCAGTACATGAGCTTGAATTAGTGATCGCTTGGAATAGAAGTCGAATGGGTAAAGCAAAAACTTGGTGTATTCAGCACATTACATCACTTTGGAAAAAGCAGGCTAACCAATAAGTCGCAATGCAAACGGCATAGCTCTGTCTGTTTTTTGTACACTTTGTCATGGGGTGGCGTAAAAAGGTAAGTCGAGATTTCTGTAGTGAATATCATGCAACCTCTACTTAGGAGGATGCATGAAATTTAAAACAACAGAACTTTTAGATGATTTTGACCATTGTGAATATCTCAAGACCTTCATGGCCGATCTGCAATTTGCTATCGACGAACAGGACTGGGATGTTGCTATCGATTTTGCCCAGAACCTGTTAGCGACAGTCATCGTTCTGAAGGAAGAAGAGGCAGCAACATCTCAACGATACCATCCTCCATCTGAATATCGATCTCGAACCCAACTTTTTGGGCAAGCATGATCATTCCACGGTTTGAGGGCATCGTCATGCCTGTAATCCGATGTAATCCGGCCTCTCGGCAATAACGAATGATCTTATTCATCAATATACTGCCAAGACCGACCCCTTTAAGATCCGAGCGCACAAGGATGGCGAACTCGGCTTCGATGTTCTCAGGATCCGACAATGCGCGGGTAACCCCAATAATTGTCTCTTCTGGTTCACCATCGCTATTTGTTGATTGCTGCACGGCAACAAAAGCCATCTCACGGTCGTAGTCAATCTGAGTAAGGTTGGCTAAAGCCTCATGATTAAATTCGCCAACATCTGAGAAAAAGCGCTTATAAAGATCTTCAACAGAGACTTTCGAGATGAACTCAGCATGTTGTGGCTCATCTTCCGGTAAAATTGGCCGTAGCAGAATACGCTCACCATTTTTTAATGCGACAGTTTCTTCCAACTCTTTTGGATAAGGACGGATGGCCAATCTTTCTTGTCTATTGCCTTTAAAATGATGAAGCGTCATTGAAGCATCGATAACCGTCATTTCATCACCGGTAGCCAATAGCGGGTGGATATCAAATGACTCGATCTCAGGACAATCAATTATGAGCTGCGATGTTTTTACCAACAAACGGCAAAGCGCGGGAATATCAATTTTTTCTGGAAGATTACGCTGAGTAATTTTGCCGGTCTTAATGGCATTTATCACCATATAGCGTGCAAGGGCCATGTTCAACGGCGGGATCCCCACGGCGGCATTCTTATGAATGTCCCAATCGCCAGCATCTTCACCTAGCAAGATAACAGGGCCAAAGGTGGTGTCATGATGAACTGAGAGACGCAACTCTTGAGCACCAGCCCGTTTTGCCATTCGCTGCACTAACAGGCCATCAATTCTGGCGTTAGGATATTCCAATGAGACCCGATCAAGAATAGCCTGAGCGCCATTGGCGACTTCTTCGGCCGTCCGCAAATAAAGTAATACGCCATGAACTTCTGATTTATGTGGGATATCTGGCGAGCGTAGTTTCACGGCAACGGGATAACCAATTTGGTTGGCGATATGCGCAGCCTCAGCAGGATCACTGGCGATCCATGTAGGCAGTGTAGTAAACCCGTAAGCCTCTAAAACAGGTCTCACATCATGGGTTTCAAGTTGGGTGATCCCTTGTGCTAGCAAGTGGTTGACGACATCGTGGACATGCTTGGGGTTGGCTTTGGTTTCTCCGAAAGAAACAGGGGTTTCCATTAGCTGTTTTTGGTTTCTGCGATATTCCACTAAATGCATGAAAGCCGACACGGCGCTTTCGGGGGTTCGGTAAGCGGGGTAACCGGCCTCGGTAAATATTTTACGGGAGGCGATGGCTTCATCTTCACCCGCCCAGTTGGTCAATATATTGAACTTCCGCGTTCTAGGGTGGGAGTTTAGTACTTCGACCAAACGTCTTGCTGTCTCGTTGCCGGCCGCAATAGCCGAAGGTGAGTGCATGATTAACAGCGCATCAAAATCATCGCTGTCTAATAGAATTTTAACGGCTTGCTCATAACGGTTGATATCCGCATCACCAATAATGTCGATCGGGTTGGCCTTCGACCAGCATGAAGGTAATAAAGTAGACAGCTTGCTGGTGGTTTCATCACTTAATTGTGCCAGTTTACCACCTCGGTCGGCGAGGGCATCGACTGCCATGATGGCAGGGCCGCCACCGTTGGTTAAAATCGCCAAGCGTTCACCACGGAGAGGAACGGAATGAGCAAGGGTTTCGACTGCTGCAAACAACTCGTGGGTATTATTTACCCGTAGCATCCCTGAGCGACGGATCGCAGCATCATAAACAGCATCTAACCCGGCTGGTGAGCCTGTATGCAAGAAAGCTGCGGCACTGCCTGCAGGGGTTCTACCACTTTTTACGACGAGGATCCGACGGTTTCGCGCAGCCGCTCGTGCCGCAGACATAAATCTGCGGGCATCTTTCACTGAGTCAATGTAGAGCAGAATCGCTTCGGTTTTGCTGTCTCGACATAAATTATCGAGAAGCTCTGCAAAGTTAATATCGCAAGCGTCACCAAGGGAAAGAAAGGTAGAAAAGCCGACATTTTTGTTTTTCGCCCAATCGAGGATGGTGGTGCATACAGCGGCTGATTGAGAAATAAATGCGATATTGCCTTTATTGGCTGCAATGGGTGAAAAAGACGCATTGAGGTTTATCCAAGGCAATATGAGTCCCATACTGTTTGGACCAACCAAACGCATATTGAACTGACGAGCAACACCAAACATACGTTGTTCTTCAGTTTGGTTATCGGTAATGATATTCGCCATACCCGCAGCAAGTACAATGGCAACTTTTACACCTTTTTCGCCAAGTTGACGGATGATTTCGACATTGCGGTGTGCATTGGTACAAACAATAGCTAAATCTGGCACACGGGGCAGGCTGTCTATAGTTGGGTAGGCGAGAACACCTGCCACCGCATCATATTTCGGTGTGACAGGCATGATAGGACCATGGAACGACCCAGCCAATAGGTTGCGGATCACCACATTACCGGCCCGATTAGGGCTATCGGAGGCACCGATTACGGCGATTGACTTGGGTTTTAGGAGTTTGTCTAATCCGTCCATTTCACAACTCTTTTTGCCAGTGCTTTTCACTGAGTGTAACTAAACCCTCAACGAGTTTCTGACTAAAGTACTTGAGCTGTGATCAATGCCTAATATCAATGCATTAGCTATATTGGTAGTTTGTATTGGACGGTCTATGGAGGGAAGCGTGGCAAATCCTTTGCCACGTTGTGTCGCTACGATTAGAAATTAAATCTGATACTTGGACTTGTCGCCGATATCGTAATGCATAGGCATACGCCATTTGGAAAATGCCGCAACAGCCAGCAGGATTGCCCCTGTCATGCTAAATGCAATACTGATTTGTGCTTGATTGAATACCAAACAAAACCAGAATCCCGCCAAAGCAAGAGGGGTGAGCAACAAGGGTTTCAACTGGAAGCAAAAGTATTCTTTTACAGCCAAAGCGCTAAAGGAAAACAAAGCCGCACCAAGAGCCAACGGTGTCCAAAGGCCTGACAGTAACCAAATAACCGCGAATAAAGCACTGCCAAGAATCAGCCAACGAAAGCGTTTGTCATAGATGTGAACGGTCGTCGTTGCCAAAATGGCGGTTATAACAAGAGCTGTGGTACCCACTTCGATTTCCCAAGCGACAATCGACATAATACCTGCAGCGGCCGTAAGAGCAGTTCGATATAAGAGTACGGTGAGTTTATCCAGAGTATCTAACTCGCTCTGAATGTGAGGATCGGCCATGATGAGCTCCATTAATGAAAAGAATGCAGTAATATTTTACCCGTATTTCTTGTGATAC
>NZ_JACSOF010000223.1:0-7306 GCF_014349205.1 Photobacterium sp. BZF1 | reverse complement strand
GCGGGGAAAAAAACACAAAGATACCCCCGCCGTAAACCGTGCCTTGGAGCCATTTATCAAAGACATTACAGTCGACCTGTGCGGCATTGATGTTGAAGATACCCAAGCGGGTTACCAGAGTATCGGCGGTCGTAATATCGTCGCCTGCCAAGGTAGCCGGATTTGCCAAAAGGCCAACACCGATACCACCGGTCTTGCCCAGCGCCTCGAGCACCATGTCTATCCACAGCCTTACCACCTGAAGATTGTACTGGCCGGTTGTCCGAATGACTGTGCAAAAGCCAACATGTGTGACTTTGGGGTACTCGGGGTAGCCAAGATTGAATTCAACAGCGATCGCTGCATCGGCTGTGGTGCCTGTGTGAAGGCGTGCGGACACCATGCGGTAGACTGCCTGAGCATTGAGAACGGTAAAGCGGTCAAGGAAGAGAGCAAATGCATTGGCTGCGGCGAGTGTGTCCTTGCTTGTCCTACCCTGGCCTGGCAGCGCAATCCGAAACAGCTATACATGGTCAAACTGGGTGGGCGAACTTCCAAGAAAACACCGAGGGTTGGCAAGCTGTTCCTCAACTGGGTAACAGAAGATGTACTCCATCAGGTACTGAACAACCTGTTTGAGTTCGAGAAGGAAATGCTTGAAGGCAACCCGGTGTACCTGCACATGGGCCACCTTATCGACAGATCCGGCTACCATGCGTTCAAAAAACGCGTGCTAGATGGTGTTGAGCTTAACCCTGAAGCTATGGTCGCCGACCGGATCTACTGGGCCGAAGACGAGTATGTCGCCAATATGCATGTCAAAGCTATCGCACATCAATAGCAGCCTACCCGCATATTGATAATTGGGCTGTCTATCTAGTCAGCCCAAAGATAGAAATAACTGTTAGTACCTGTTTTCTCTTTGATCAATACGCTGCAATGATTCCGAGTGGCCTAAGACGGGTTTATCCTCAAGCCAGCGGCGAAGCATATCCAAGCCGAGTGTCGACAACACATAGCGAAAATCACGCGACGCATAACGGCGCTTGGTCGACACTTGTTGCGCCCATTCCCCTTCTGGCGTCACCAATGCCACAGCCACAAGACCGTCTTGCTCGGCCCCTATGGCCAGGACAATATCTACCTTGTTCTTGTCCCGCGCGACCTGCGCCATAGACAATACAGCCTCTATCGGCGCTTCATGGTGTTCACTTGGCGTATTACCGCACCCTAGTAACCAAGATTGGGTAAGCCGCGCTGCCAAACGTTCATCGTCATGGAGCCAGCTAGTCAGGAAGCCACCGGAATAGTGCTCGGCGATAGCTAATCGGTATTCTTTTTGCTCAATCCTTTCAGCCACGGCTTGCAACAAGGGCTGGCTGCGGCCAACAAGGTTATCTCCCAACAGGCTAGCAATCTTATCGACTACCGAAAGCACTTGTGGGTGGCCTTTCGGGCAGAACACCTTCACTTCGATAAACGGGATTTCAGAGCGGTAGCCAAGCTCAAAACCTTCGGGAAGCGAGATAGGCTGGAGCGACTGGCCAATGCCCGATTCCGACAGACCAAAGGTGTAAAGCCGAATGCACTCTAGGCTGCTGGTCTCGGTGAACTCAGCCTCCAGGCGCGGCAGGATCTGCTCATGGGCCATTTTCTTGAACTCGCTCGGCACCCCTGGGGTAAAGAAGACCCAGGCACGATTAATACGCATCGCAAAGCCACATGCCGTACCAACGGGGTTATCCAGTATCTCCGAGCCTTCCGGCAGCATAGCTTGCTTGAGGTTGGTCTCGGGCATCACGCGGCCGAGCTTGGCATATTTCTCCTCCATCGCCGCGACCCACTCGTCTGCCAATTCAAGGCCAACATCGGCAGCAACCGCCGCTGCCTGTGCCGTCAAATCATCGGTTGTTGGCCCCAGCCCCCCATTTACCACCACGACATCGGCAGTCAGGCTGCAGTGTTCGATTTCTTTTGCCAATACATCAAGCTGATCGCCCACCGTAGTCCTGCGAGACATGGGAAAGCCACGCTGAAAGAACAGTGCAGATAACCATGCGGCATTGGTGTCCGTTATATCCCCGTGAAGCACTTCCTCACCAGTACTAATCATTGCGACTTTCAGCATACTTTCTCCCGTGTTGCCAGCAGTGACAGCCAACCATCACCCGGCTTTTCATTATTGTATTACCCACAGTCCTCGAGATAGCTCTAATTGCTTAACTCAGGTAAATGACGTTGGATATTGCCTATTCAAGCATATCTCCAGCTATTTCAGCACGTTATTTTTCACCCAAGTGCCCCTGCCCCAGGGGCTTACAGCAAGAGCGAGACGAAAAACAAAACATTCGTAAACATAAATTTACACCACCAGAAACAAAAGTTGACAGTCAATTGCGATCACTATATTGTTCACCCCTAGAGACAAACATCATCATTAGCCCAAAAATCACTATTTATCACTATAAGAAATGGAATAAACCATGGACATACTCCAATCAGGCACCTTCTATCGATAGCCGCAATGGCTATATAGAGTGTAAATAAATTCTGACACCTCTTTGCCATTGTGGCCCTCTAAACAAAATAGGGAGCGACCACAGGTGCGAACACCGCCTCCCGAGCACAACCTTTTGATTACTCGGAGCAAATAACCCCATGTCAATGAACAAGACTTTCGGCAGTATGCTGATCATCGCCGGTACGACGATCGGCGCAGGCATGCTAGCCCTTCCTCTGGCCTCGGCCGGACTTGGCTTTACCACCGCAACTTTGATTATGTTTGGTATCTGGTCATTGATGACCTACACCGCATTATTAATGTTAGAAGTGCACCAGTACGCTGATCACCAAGCGACGCTAAATTCACTGGCCCGTGATCTACTGGGAAGGAAAGGTCAACTGCTCGCCAACTTTGCTGTCTGCTTCCTTATGTACTCGCTTTGCGCCGCATACATTGCAGGCGGTGGCGGCCAACTTAACGACAAACTGAATAATTGGGTGGGGTTGGAAGTCTCGGCGCAAACCAGTACGGTCATTTTTACCCTGGTCATTGCCAGCATAGTGGCGATCGGTACTCACTCTGTCGATATGGTTAACCGAGTGCTGTTCACCCTGAAAGTCATCGCCTTGGTCGTAATGCTTAGCCTACTTGCACCGAATGTCGAGGGCGGCTACCTGGTCAATATGCCAGTAGAAAAAGGACTCATCGTTTCGGCGTTGCCGGTCATCTTCACCTCGTTTGGCTTTCACGGCAGTATCCCATCTATCGTGCGCTACATTGGCTTGGATATGAAAGCGCTTAAGAAAGTGATGGTCATTGGCTCTTCATTGCCGCTAATCATCTACGTCTTCTGGCAGTTCACCAGCCAAGGCGTACTTAGCCAGCAAGATCTGATGGCGAGCAACAGCCTAGGTTCATTCATTGGCACTCTCAGCGAACTGCTACATAACCCAATGGTTAGCCAGTCTGTCTCTGTGTTTGCTGACTTGGCTTTGGCCACCTCTTTCTTAGGCGTGAGCTTGGGTCTGTTCGATTTTGTAGCTGATAGCTTCAAGCAAAATGATAAAAAACATGGGCGCCTGCAAACGGCTGCGATGACATTCATTCCACCTCTGGCTTTTGCTTTGTTTTACCCTCAAGGCTTTATCATGGCATTGGGCTTTGCTGCTATTGCTCTGGTTATCCTCGCCATTTTCCTTCCTGTCGCGATGGTCAGCGCCCAGCGCAAGCAGTTGCTGCAAACCAGTGACATCGAAGAAAACGGCTACCAAGTGGCCGGGGGTAAACCCGCCCTAGCATTAGCAACAGGTGCTGGTGTACTCATCATTGCTGCACAATTTCTCCAAATGGCTGGATTGATCCCCGCAGTGGGCTAACCCAAAAAGCAAACGGCAAGCCTTATCGCTTGCCGTTTTTCTTTCTGCTTAGCGAGCATTTTGAACAATGTTGTTAATTATGAAATTCATTCATATAAATGGGTAATTTTTACAATTTTTTTGCACAAAATACGCTGTTCAATACTAGGATTTTCTTGTTATTTCAGTGATACTTCCCGCACTTTTTTATCCTATCCACCTTGATCTACTGCGGAGCGTATCTTGCGCACTTCACTTCTATCATCACTTGTCCTGGGGGTTGCCATCAGCACCCCTGCATTCGCATGGAATGAGAATGCCTATATGGGTTCATACCACCAGCCAACGTTTCTGAACAGCTATGCTTCACAGCCTAGCCAGTCGCTGGGGTCGACCAACCAATATCAGTATACAGCCATGGATCAAGGGCTTTCGCTGCAACCAACGACAGCAGAACCAACCACCAATACATTGCCTAAGCACTTATCAGTCGCACCTGAAAAAGACTGGGATTACTTGCTAGAGCAGTCTTACACCATTTTCGGCTTGAGTATCGCAACGGTCGGATTGATGACGCTTCTGCCCGAAGATGTGACTAACTGGGATCCAGAAGATACCAACCTAAAAGGCCTTGGCAAAAAATGGTGGGATAATGTCTCGGAAGGGCCTGTATGGGATAAGGATGATCACTGGCTAAACTATATTATGCACCCATACTTCGGTGGGGTTTACTATACCGCTGCCCGTCACTCTGGTTTTAACGAATGGGAGTCATTCCTATATTCGGCAACCATGTCGACATTTTTCTGGGAATACGGTGTAGAGGCTTTTGCTGAAGTGCCATCGATCCAAGATATTATCGTTACCCCGTTATTTGGTGCGGCCGTCGGTGAATGGATGTTCCAAACCGAAATGGAAATCACCGCCAACCGTGGCAAGGTAATGGGCTCGAAAACCATGGGTGATGTCAGCCTGTTCTTACTCAACCCCGTCGGCCATATCCATTACTGGGTGACTGACTGGTGGCGTGGCGACACAGATGTCGGCCTTACCTACACCCCATGGTTCGGCAATACCGATGCTGCAAACTTTGCCCTCGACGCCGGTGCGGCTTACGATCCTGTCTTCGTCGGCTTGGAAGTGAAACTGTCACTATATTAAAATGAACAAAGCAGCAAAAAAATGCGATGCATATCGACTTTTTTGCTGCTTTTCAAGATATTGCATATTTTTTTTCAATAATCGTGAATAAACCTCACGATTTTATCCCGTATGCGTATTTAAAACGCCGTTTTTGATATAGCATCTGATAAATATCACAATAAATAACAAAGCCTTGGTGATGAACCAAAATTTTTCTCTCTACGAGTTCTTACAGACCCCTGTTTGGATTTTCGATATTCACCAAAAACGCATCCTCTGGGCCAACTCCGCTTCACTTTCTTTATGGGAAGCAAAGAGTACGGATGAGTTGACAGCCCGTGATCTCAGCCTTGATATGTCCGAAGCGGTTGATGCCATCCTTGATGGCTACCTTAGCCGTTTCCAACAAGGTGAAAAAATCAAAACCTGGTGGTACTTCTCCCCCAACAACGTCATCAAGAAAGCGTTATGTTATTTTTCCGGTATGCCGGGTCCTAATGGCAACACCGTGATGCTCGTCGAGGTAATTGCTGAAGAAGCTAGCCTTCGCCGTGAGTTGGCTTTTTCAGGCAGCTCAAACCTGGCTTTGCTATTTGATGAAAACGGCAGCCTGATCAGTGCCAACAATTCTTTTACCCACTCTTTTGGCGAAGATCTAAGCGATCTTGCCAGCTTTCTCGGTGACGCCCAACTGGCTGATAAATGGCTGGCAAGTGCCCGCTCTGAAGGTGTACTAAAAACCAAGCGCCTATGCTGGACAGGCAAAAGCCACCATTGGCTGAATATCGATGGAAAATGGCTCTCCGATAAGCACCAGTTGTTGTTGAGTTTAATCAACATCAGCCAGGAAAAAGAGCAACTGCACAAGGCAAAATATAACGCTGAACATGATTTTCTGACTGGGCTATTAAACCGCCGTGGTATCACCAATGCCATCGTGGAGAACCAGCACAGCCAACACCCATATAGCTTATTGTTCCTCGATATTGACGGATTCAAACTGGTCAATGATACCTATGGCCATGCCATCGGTGACAAACTGCTTCGAGCCATTGCCATTCGCCTACAAGAAGAAGTGAAGTTCAAGGGATTGCTAGCACGCTTTGGTGGTGATGAGTTTATTGTCCAAGCGGAGCACCGCAATATCGAAAACTCGGCAATGTTTGCCAAGCAACTGATCAAAGCGCTTAACCGCCCCTTCCACTTGAAAGAAGTCGGTGAATTGTCGATTGGCTGTAGTATCGGTACATCAGACTACCCTACCGATGCAAAAGACATCGAAACCTTGGTGACTCAGGCTGATATGGCCATGCACCGGGCGAAACTGCGTGGCCGCAATCGCAGCCATCACTTCTCTCCAGACATGGCCGATGCGCTTTACCGTAAGATGACCTTGCGCCACCACCTGACACTGGCATTGGAAGCAGAAGCGTTCGAACTCTACTATCAACCGATTGTTGATATGAACAGCAAATCCCTCAAGGGCTTCGAAGCCTTGATCCGCTGGCATGACGAGGAGTTGGGGCAGGTTTCGCCGGGTGAGTTTATTCCGCTGGCAGAAGAAACCGGCCAGATAGTCCCTCTGGGTAAATGGATCATCAAAACAGCCTGTAAGCAATTGGCCCAGTGGCGTGAAAAGTACGGTAAAACCTTCATTATGAGTGTTAACCTGTCGCGAGCCCAGTTGCAATCAAGCTTGGCACCGACTATCGAAGGGCTACTGAAATATTACAAAATTCCACCTGCGCAGTTGGCACTTGAGTTAACCGAGTCCACTATGTTGCAAGAGTATGATGAAGCAAAGCAATGCCTCGATGATCTTGCCTCGCTGGGCCTTGAGCTTTACCTCGATGATTTTGGTACCGGTTACTCTTCCCTGTCGCAATTGCAAGATTTGCCGATCAGTACCGTTAAACTGGATCAGAGCTTTGTCCAAGGAGAGCACAAGGGTAGCCAGGCTATTATTGAGGCCACCCAGGCCATCTGTGAAAAGCTGGCGTTAAAAGTGGTCGCTGAAGGGGTCGAAACGGAAGCACAGCTGCGTTATTTGCAACAATGTGGCTTCGATTTCTGCCAGGGCTATTATCTTGGCCGACCACTCCCCGCCCACGAGCATGAAGAGCGAAATTTCAGCTTACTCAACGCGATTCCGGAAACCTCTCGGGAAACCGTTGAATAACCCCTCTTTAGCAGGTTGAAAGTTGATACGAATAAGGCCAGTCAGTGACTTAATGCCATTCGGATAAGCGTCATCGTTTATACCTGAACGGATACTTGGGTGGCACATAGAGGACTGAACGTGGAAACGTTCGGTCCTTTCTTTTAT
>NZ_JACSOF010000222.1:0-7424 GCF_014349205.1 Photobacterium sp. BZF1 | reverse complement strand
TTTTATTATCAACCAAGAAAGTCGATTAACGTTCCCAGTATGCTTCTTCCAAGCTGTCTTCACGCTCCGGTAGGCCGCGGGACAGACGAGGCGAGTGCTGAGCCAGCACTTCATAGCTCACTCGGTTCGAGTACAGACAGATCTGTGAGAACGACGAGTAAGTCAAGAAGTCAAACTGGTGCTTGCTTGATTTCGGTACGTTCTCTTTGTGGTAGCGGTTGGCTGACATGTCGTGCAGCAGTGCAGACAGTGCGCCATCGCCAGCACCATTGGTATTCTTGATACGCTCAGGACCACCCATGTAAGGGGCAATGTGAGAGTACACTTTGATTGGGTTCTGGCACTCTGATTTCAGCATCGGGCGGCTGAACTCATAGCGGTTGAACTCTGGGATTTCACCCGGAAGAAGAGGCAAGCTAGTTTCGCGCTTGGCTTCATCTTCAGTGAAGCCTGCCGTGTAAAGGCCGACAGGACCAGCAGTACACAGTACCAAGTCAACCCACTCAAGGGTCTTTTCAGAGGCAATCAATGGATCAGATTCACCGGTCAGTGCTTCTGCTTCATCTTCGTTCATCGCAACCACGGTTACATGATCGCGTAGGAAATCACGCCACCACTGTGGATCATCTTCGATCACAAACTTGGTGCCCAGAGTCAGAACAACGGGTACATCGTGCTTTTTCGCGTATTCAATCGCCTGCATGGTTGCTGCTGGCATTGGGTCGCCATCTTTACAACGTACCAAGTAAGCAGTCAGTACCAACGCAGAGGCACGCTTGAACACATCTTCAGGGATGCTGCTTGGCTCAAGCTGGTTCATACGACCTTCGTTGATGGCGAAAGTACGCTCGCCTTCTTTAGAGATCAGGGCAAAACAGCGGCCAATTGGACCATTTACTGGTTGCAGGTGGTTCATATCCATGCGGCTTGAGGTGTTGCAAAGATAACGGTAAGCGTAGCTGCCGATTTCGATATCTTTACTCATCACACCCAGCAGTACTGATTTATCATCAGCCAGCACAGAATAGTTGTGAAGGGTATTACCGATTGTGCCACCAGCGAATTCGTGGCTGATCAGTTCTTTTTCTTTTAGCTCGCGGTAAAGCGCTTCCGCTTTCTCATCGGAGATAACCAGCGAGTGGCCTTTACTTAGCTCATAGCGTTCCAGGAATTCATCTTCAACGCAGGCTTCAATATCAACCAGGGTCTGGTCAATACCAACAATATGCGTGCGTGTTAGTCGCTTATCTTGCTTAGTTTGACTAAGAAGAGGATCACGTGCATGGACCGGGAAGTAATGCTTGGATTTACGTTGGCCTGGAAATTTCATGTCAATGAGCTGTCTGTTGAGAAATTTTTGCGAATTCTATCACAGAATATAGAACAAAAAAGAAAAAGCTCTCACAGAATGTGAGAGCTCCATCGTCAACCAGGCAAGATTCCCATACAGGGTGTTCATCAATATCGACACCTGATTCCTGTAGGGGTAAGAACTACCAACCTTGGCTGTGCTGCTGCACAAGTGAAGCCATCAAGTCGATATGGGCCGGGTTATCATTCAGGCATGGGATCAAGTTAAAGCTCTCACCGCCCGCTTCAAGGAAGACCTCTTTGCAACCTTCGGCAATTTCTTCCAATGTCTCTAAACAGTCCACTGAAAATGCTGGGCAAATCACGTCAAGACGTTTGACCCCTTTCTGGGCCAACTCACGGATCGTCCCCTCAGTATAAGGCTTGAGCCATTCCTCCCGGCCAAAAATTGACTGGTAGCTCATGCTCATGTTGTCTCGCGGCATATCGAGTTGTTCAGCCAGCAGGGCCGTGGTGCCATTACAGTGTTCAGGATACGGATCGCCATTATCAGCATAACGTTTCGGGATACCGTGGTAAGAGCACAGCAAATAATCGGCTTTTCCGTTCTGCTGCCAAAAGTCATTCACTGACTCAGCCAGTGCAGAAATGTAGTCAGGATGATCGAAATAGTGGTTAACAAAACGCAACTCGGGAATATCCGCCCTCGCCTTCAGCACTTTGGCCACCTTGTCAAAAACTGCTGCCGTCGTAGTACGTGAGTACTGCGGGTACAAAGGCAATACCAGTACACGCTCACAACCCTGTTTTTTCAATGCATCAAGGCCATCAACAATCGCTGGGCTACCATATGTCATCCCCAATTCTACCGGTACACCCAACTTTTCGGTCAACGCCTGCTGCTGTCGTCTTGAGTACACCATCAACGGTGAACCTCCATCCATCCAGACCGACTGGTACAATTTCGCGACCTTCGGCGAGCGGATTGGCAAAATAGCACCATGGAGGATCGGACACCAAAGCCAACGGTTCATATCAACGACACGGTGATCATGGAGGAAATCGGACAGGAAGCGTTTTACCCCTGCCGGCGTTGCTTCATCAGGCGTACCTAGATTCACTAGCAGCACCCCATACGGGCGGGTCTGGTTATTGTTATTGATGTTTTGCTCGCTCATATCATCCTTCACGCTTACAGCGGTTTTGGTCAATAGATATAACTGTATCAGTTTTCTTTTCAGTCGGTTATACCATAAGCGACATTATTTGGATCATTTTTCTGCCACATAAAAAAACGGGCTGACCTAATGGCCAACCCGTCTCTGAACTTGCTAAGCAGCTTGCAATTAAGCCAGTGCTTTTTCCAGCTCTGCGCTTACAGCGGCTACTGGCTGAGTACCGTCGAATTTCAGGTACTTAGTGTTGCCTGCGTCTGCTTCTTTGTTGTAGTAAGCAATCAAAGGTGCAGTCTGCTCGTGGTATACACCTAGGCGAGCACGTACTGTTTCTTCTTTGTCGTCATCACGAACAACAAGAGCTTCACCAGTTACGTCGTCTTTACCTTCAACCTTAGGCGGGTTGTAAACTGTGTGGTAAGTACGGCCAGAAGCTAGGTGGGCACGACGGCCAGCCATACGCTCAACGATCACATCGTCAGCTACGTCGAACTCGATCACGTAGTCAACGTCAACGCCGATTTCTTTCAGACCGTCAGCCTGAGGGATCGTGCGTGGGAAGCCGTCAAGCAGGAAGCCTTTTGCACAGTCGTCTTCAGCAATACGCTCTTTAACCAGACCAAGGATGATGTCGTCTGACACAAGCTGGCCAGCATCAATGACGGATTTCGCTTGTTTACCTAGCTCAGTACCTGCCTTGATTGCTGCACGTAGCATGTCACCAGTAGAGATTTGTGGAATACCAAATTTCTCCATGATGAATTGTGCCTGAGTACCTTTACCTGCACCTGGAGCGCCCAGAAGAATGATGCGCATCTTGTTCCCCTTTAGATTTGAATGGAGTTTTCAAAGAAGTGAAAAATACACTGATTACGCCGCAGTCGCAAGCCCAGTCCCTGACTGGGCAGCGATTACATGCTGTATCAGAATACAATTTGACACCGGTAGCAGGCGATTAGACCTTAGTCCTACCCTGCCCCGGTTCGATTTATTCAGCCGTTATGCCAGTAGCTTGTTAACGGCAGCAAGGAACTGGGACGGGTCGTCCATGCTTCCCTTCTCGGCAAGCATGGCTTGGCCTAGTAGCATTTCCACCCAACGGCCAAAGGTTTCTTCATCCGCTTCATCGGCCATCTTGCTCACCAATGGGTGCTCAGGGTTCAGCTCGAAAATATATTGGACTTCAGGTGCGTCATGGCCGGCCGCAGCCAGCAGTTTCGCCATCTGGGTGCCCATCTCATTCTCGTCGGTCACCACAACCGCAGGGGTGTCCTTAAGCTTGAACGTAGTGCGCACGTCTTTCACACGCTCGCCAAGGTAGGACTTGGTACGCTCAACCACAGATTGGAAGGCTTCTTCCGTTTCCTTACGCTTCTCTTTCTCTTCTTCCTGCTCAAACGCAGAAAGGTCAAGGTCCGCTTTGGTGATGGCTTGGAACTGCTTGCCATCGAACTCTGGCAGATGGCCCATCAACCATTCATCAATACGGTCGTGCATCAGCAGCACTTCAAGGCCTTTAGTACGGAACTGTTCAAGGTGCGGGCTGTTTTTCGCCGCGCTGAAGCTGTCTGCCGTCAGGAAGTAGATCTTGTCCTGGCCTTCTTTCATTCGCTCGATGTAACCAGCCAGTGATACCGTTTGTTCAACCGTCTCGGCATGGGTTGAGCTAAAGCGAAGCAGCTTGGCAATTTTCTCGCGGTTGGAGAAATCTTCAACCGGGCCTTCTTTTAATACCTGGCCAAATTCATTCCATAGGGTCTGGTATTTCTCGGCATCATTGTTCGCCAAGCGTTCCATCATGGTCAAAGCACGTTTAGTACATGCTTTGCGCAATGACTGGGTCACCTTGTTGTCCTGCAGAATTTCACGCGAAACGTTCAGTGGCAGATCATTGGAGTCTATCAGGCCACGCATAAAGCGCAGGTATGACGGCATGAACTGCTCGGCATCATCCATAATAAAGACGCGCTGAACGTAAAGCTTCAAGCCGTGCTTGCTGTCACGGTTGTACAGATCCCATGGCGCCTTAGACGGGATATACAGCAAACTCGTATAGTCCTGCTTACCCTCGACACGGTTATGGCTCCATGTCAGTGGCTCAGCAAAGTCATGGGAAACATGCTTGTAGAACTCTTGGTATTCATCTTCGGTAATGTCTGACTTATTGCGGGTCCAAAGCGCTTGGGCCTTGTTGATCTGCTCCCACTTACGGCCAGTCTCTTTACCTTCTTCATCACGCTCTACGGTCTGGATGTGAACCGGGATACCGATATGGTCAGAGTATTTACCGATAATGTCACGCAGGCGGTGCTCGCTTAGGAATTCTTTTTCTTCTTCACGCAGGTGAAGAACAATCTCTGTGCCTCTGCTTTCTTTCTCGATATCTTCAACCGTGTAATCGCCCTCGCCACCTGACTGCCATGAAACCGCCTGATCCGCTGCTACACCAGCAGCACGGGTATTAACGGTCACAGAGTCCGCCACGATAAAGGCCGAGTAGAAGCCGACGCCGAATTGGCCGATCAGCTGGGAATCTTTTGATTCGTCTTCGCTTAGCTTGGCAAAGAAATCTTTAGTGCCTGATTTGGCAATAGTACCCAGGTGCTCAATCACATCATCCCGGGTCATACCAATGCCGTTGTCGCTGATAGTCAATGTGCCAGCCTGCTCATTGAAAGACAGCTTCACACCCAGCTCGGCATCATTTTCATACAAGTCTGGCTGAGACAACGCACGGAAGCGCAGCTTGTCGGCGGCATCGGACGCATTTGAAATCAACTCGCGCAAAAAGATCTCTTTGTTGGAATACAAAGAATGGATCATCAGTTGCAACAGTTGCTTCACCTCAGACTGAAAACCACGGGTTTCCTTGTTCTTGTGGATAGTTTGTTCGCTCATTTCAACTCCGAAACTTGTATCAATAAACATTCGGGGATCTAAAACAGCCGCCTCTTGCAGCTACCCTTTACATTTCCCTATATACATGTGGTCAAACGTAGCGTTTTCAACCTAAAATACACGTTTTATGTTTTTGATATTTTTTCAGAGCCATTTTTTATAATTTTTATATTCAGAAGAGATTCAGGGTAAGTGCGTATTATATGCGCAGATAGTGTACCCTTGGTGCTAAAAATGAATAAATTAGAAAGTAAATTCCTTATTGGTCAACGCTTTTTGTTTGACCCTTATGATAATAGCTTAATTGACCAACACGAAAATGATGAGCTTACCCGACTAGGTAGTAACGAAAGTCGAGCATTAAGTTTACTCATTGAAGACCCAGGAGCCATCATTACCCGTACCCGCCTGCATGATTTTGTCTGGCGCGAGCAGGGTTTTGAGGTTGATGATTCGAGCCTGACCCAGGCAATATCCACCTTGCGTAAAGCACTCAAAGACTCCACCAAGTCACCTGAGTTCATCAAAACCGTGCCTAAACGCGGTTACCAGATGATCGCGATGGTTGAATCCTTATCGGAAATTGCCTCGTCGGCCAGTGCTGAGCAAGCCGAAGCACTTGCTGAGAAATTAGATGAACCATCGGAGGTAGAACGCGAGCTGTTCGAACACAGCCAGCAAACAACACCACCTAAAACCTATACGCCAACTCCTCAGCCTCAAGCCAAGAAACGCCCGTTACCGATGGCGGCTATTTCCGGCGTGCTGGTGCTAATAGCCCTATTATTGCCGGTATTAGTCAATCTGAGTATGCCCCCAAAATCGGCGGCCTTTGATCAGTTTGCGGTCGTAGATGATGTACCGGTATTGATCCCGGCCCACCATCCACCTCTTGCCCAGTGGGAAAGCATGATCATCCAGTGTGTTGAAAGCTATCTTGATTTCCACTCCGATAAAAAACGCCCGATGGAGGTGATTGTATCCGGTGGTCAGAATTCCCAGCTATGGGTCAACTATGTCCACTCGCAAGATAAACCTGCCGAGAATGTCACCCTACGTTTGTTGACTAGCCACAAGGACAATATCGCGATATGTCAGTAACTACCCACAAGCAGTCAATCAAACACTTTGTTTTCAAATACTGGGCATTTATCTTGCTGGGCCTATCTGCAGCTTTTAGTGCTTGGCTCTATTACTCAAGTGACTACAAGCAAGAACAGTTGTTGATCTCCCGTGAGTGGCAGTCGAAAACTGTCAGCCGCATCGAGGAAACCGAACTCGAGCAGCTCGGTATGCTACGCCGAGTAGAGCAAACCAGCCATGTGGTTTACCTGCCAAACAACACCTATTCGCGCATCACTTTGATGAGATTGTTCAGTGCCAATGAGCAGCCGCTAACCATTCATATTTCAGAGTCTGGTAAATGGGATGTTAGCGGTAAGTACCTACTTACCGAGCCGAAAGAGTTCAAGGATATCACTTCCGGCACCAACGAAGACTTCAAGCCTGAGCACCTGAAGATCATCAACCAGATCTACCGTATGGATGCCCAGCAAAGCCGCCGTATGGACATCATCGATGAGAAGACCATTCTGTTGACTAGCCTCTCTTACGGTTCGCACATCCTGTACTCGCTGTAAGTTAAGCTCTCGACGCTAGAGTTAATCAAACCGCTCAGAAATGGGCGGTTTTGTTTTTTGAGGCGATTGGCGATTGGCGATTGGCGATTGGCGATTGGCGATTGGCGATTGGCGATTGGCGATTGGCGATGACAGGTTTGAAAAAACGAACTAAGAGTCAAGTTCTTGCTTTGCTTTTGCTCTACCTAGGACCGAGGGCCCGCTCTTCCTAGGACCAGTCCGGTATGCAACAAGAGAAGTGATGAAGCTAAAGCGCTTAAATGGGGCTATCGGAAGTGTTTTTGCTGACGCAAAAAAGAATGGGCGCAACTTTCGTTGCGCCCTTAGGTCTTACTTGCAGCAGTCCCGCTACTATGGTGCTCCCTGCATCATTCCTTTGAATTGCTGTAATCCGTCAGCA
>NZ_JACSOF010000221.1:0-7458 GCF_014349205.1 Photobacterium sp. BZF1 | reverse complement strand
GGACCCAGGACCCAGGACCCAGGACCCAGGACCCAGGACCCAGGACCCAGGACCCAGGACCCTTCTTTTCCCTACTCCGCTAAAGGAGCCTGTGCCTGCTTCTTCTTGAGTTTCATCGTGGAGTAGACCGAGAAAACTGCAAGGACAATGAAGGCCAGTGCGATAGGGCGTTCATACAAGAAAGACCAGCTACCGTCGTACATTAGCAGTGACTTCCTAAGGTTGGTCTCGGCCATTGGCCCGAGGATGATCGCCAGCAGGATGGGTGATGACGGAATTTCCATCTTATTGAGGATAAAACCTAACAAGCCAAAGCTGATTGCAATACCCACATCGAACATTGAGTTGTTGATGGCGTAGGCACCGATCACCGACAGGAAGATGATGATTGGGATCATGATGATCTTAGGCACTTCAATAATTCGGCAGAAGAAACGGATACCAAGCAAGCCGATAATTAGCATCACAATATTGGCTACCAGCATGGAGCTGAATACGCCGTACACTACTTCAGGGCTTTGACTGAACAGCAGCGGTCCCGGTGTAAGGCCCTGTACAATTAAGGCACCAAGCAACACGGCAGCCACGGCATCGCCGGGTACGCCCAGTGTTAGTAGTGGAACCAGTGAGCCGCCTGTCACTCCATTGTTACCTGCTTCCGCTGCCGCCAAACCTTGCACCGAGCCTTTACCGAACTCGTCCGGATTCTTGGCAGAACGCTTGGCTTCGTTGTAGCAAACAAACGCTGAGATATCGGCACCAGCACCCGGTACTGAGCCAATAGACGTGCCCATCAAACCACTTTTCACAGCTGTTGGCAGCATGGTCTTCAGATCTTTCTTGCTCAGTAACTTATGGTCAAATTTCGGTGGTGCGCTTTTCTTCTGAGTATGCAACTTTTCAAGTTGGTTGAGGCCTTCTGAGATTGCAAATAAACCGATCAATACAGGAATGACATTGATGCCACTGTATAGGTCCATTACATCAAAGGTAAATCTCGGCACACTGCTGATTGGGTCTAGGCCCACAGTGGATACCAGCAAGCCGATACAGCCTGCAAGTAAGCCTTTTAGGATGTTTTTTGACGATACGCTGGCAATGATGGTGAGGCCGAACAAAGCCAGGGCGAAATACTCAGGAGCATTGAACTTGAGGGCAAAATCCGCCAATAGCGGCGCGATAGCGATCAGCACGATGGTACTGATAAGGCCGCCGATAAAAGAAGCAACTGCCGAGATACTCAGAGCTCGGGCGGCTTGCCCTTTGGCTGCAAGGGTATGACCATCTAGAACGGTAGCAGCTGATGCCGGTGTACCGGGGGTCTTTAGCAAAATCGCGGCAATTGAGCCGCCATAGATACCGCCGATGTAGACACCGATGAGCATGACGAGTGCCGCTGTTGGCTCCATACCAAAGGTAAAAGGCAGCAAGATGGCGACACCCATGGTCGCAGTCAGGCCGGGCAGGGCACCAAGGATGATCCCTCCCAGTACACCGAAGATCAGAACAGGGAAAACGCTTGGGCTAAAGGCCGTTAGGATGCCTGAAAATAAATGTTCTAACATACGCGGCCTCTACAGAATGATGCCGTCAGGAAGTGCAATGACAAACACTTCGCCAAACAGGTAATACACAGATACAACGAATACTGCTGCAATAACGTAATAAAGGGGTTTCTTCACCTTGAAATAAATCAGGTACAAAGCGAAGGCAATAAGGCTGGCAAATAGGTAGCCGAGAATATGAATCAAGAAGGCATAGCCAATTAAATAGGCAACACCGAAAATAGACAGTTTGGAAAAAATCGGCGCCTCTTTCTTTTGGGAGCTCTCTTTATTTTCAAGCTTGTTCTTTTGCCAATGCTGAAAAACTAAAACCGCTGAAATAACCATCATGGCAATCGTGACAACGGTTGGGAAAAAGGCCGCATCGACGCTAGCATCTTGGAACATCGGTTTGTCGAATTGGCTAATAACGAAAAGGGAAGCGGCACCTAATAGAATGATCAGGGACGGGAAAAGAAAGTTTCTATTCAACATAGAATCCATCCTTGTGTTGAGCGTGTTCAAAAAAGTGGAGCCAGCACGTTTTGCTGGCTCCTGAGTATCATTAGTTAATTAGAGAGCCTAGTGCTTGCGTATCTTCATAGACAAACTTAGTGAACTCTTCGGCGTTTAGGTTGTGGATAGTCATTGCGCCTGTTTCCATGAATGACTTGAATTCCTCTGTCGCCATCGCTTGGTCAAATGCAGTACCTAGCTTTTCAATAATGTGGTCTGGGGTGTTCTTCGGTGCACCAATACCACGCCATGTGCCGGTGACTACATCAACACCTTGCTCTTTTAGAGTCGGGACATCTTCGATAAACGCGATACGTTCTTCCGACATCACACCAAGGGCTTTTAGTTGGCCAGAGCGAAGTTGTGCGATGGCTTCACCCGGAGTCACCATAGTGACATCTGTGTGGTTACCCAGTACCGCAGGAATCGCTTCTGAAGCGCCGTTGTATGGAATCGCATTTAGTTTGATATCTTGGTCTTTCTCAAGCGCCATTAGGTAGAAGTTTGGTGCGGCAGTAGAAGCAAACTTCACTTTGCCTGGCTCTTTCTTGGCATCTTCAATCAGGTCATTGATGCTGTTGTATGGGCTGTCAGCAGCAACCAAAACAACTGCTGGGTCAAGGTTAACCATACGGATCAGTTTGAAGTCATCTGCTGTGTGGCGCATTAGGCCCATCTGTGGCAGCGAGGCAATTTCGCGGGTGACAACTGTTAGGGTATAGCCATCAGCGCGTTGCTGGGCACCAAAGCTCATACCTACCGCACCTGCACCACCGGTACGGTTCATGATCGAAATATTCTGGCCCAGTACATCCTTGGCACTATTTGCCAGCGTACGGCCAACCGCATCGGTACCGCCACCGGCCCCGAAAGGGACAACCAAACGAATGTTTTTAGTCGGGTAATCAGCAGCAACTGCTGTTGCCGAAACTAATACACCTGCGGAGATCATGACTGCTTTTAGTAATTTATTCATATATTGGATACCTGTTTTATTGTTCACGTCGGTAGGTTTGAGTCGGGTTATTCGTTTTCTGGGTCTGGTAGTCGTTGATAGTGAGTTGCTCGATAGCAAGGGCAATCCAGCCACTGATCAGCATGTCATACCATTGCTGCACCCCGCTGCAGGCGACTACGACATTGCCGTAGACAAAGGAGCCGTAATACAGCACATCGTCATCTCTTAGCGACGATGGGTGAGCGGTTTGGTGATTAATATTGGCCTGAGAGTCACGCCAAGCTTGTTGGGCCTTCTTCCGGGCGAGTTGATCAAATGGGATTGTCCATGCATCAGGTTGGCCGATTGAGGTTTCAACCAAAATGGCTTCCTCGAAGCTGGACTCCCAGGGCTTAAGGCGGGGATCCATCACCACAATGTGCAGTTCTTGGCGGTTGGTTCGTGAAAATAGGCGCTCGATAGCTGGCCTAACTAATTCGATTGCATCTAGCGCAATTTGCTTCTGTGTGTTCATCCTTACACCTTAATGTCCTCGGTACACACTCAAGTTATTGTATTATTTTAGGCTGATCAAAGAGGGTTTTATTAAAGTGATATACTCATCACTGTTGTAAATATATCTTCATGATTTTGATCACTTAATTAGTGGTTTTTGGCGAAATTATGGTGATATTAGTCACTTTGGCAATATAGTGCTTTTGTTGGTTTATTTGTATTATTAAATAAATGTGTTGTGGGATAATATTATGAAGTGGCTCAAATTAATTATTGATAAAATGAGTTATATAGGTAGGGAGTGCTCAACAAAATTTAAATATATTCAAAAAAATTTAGGAAAAAGAGATGAGAAGGGGAAATACAGCTAATCCTTTCCCCTTACAAGAAGAGCCATAAGGATTATGGCTAGAGCAGCCCAGCTTCACGGGCTTGATGAAGGACTGCTGGTTCAACAAGGGCGTACGCCGCGTCCCACAAGGAAGCGATATACAGTTTTTCCTTGCCTTTGGCTTGGCGTTCAAGCTCATCCAGCTTGTGAAGTTCGTCGAGGGTTAATGGTCTGGTGAATAGTTCCTTTGCACGTTTAAGTTTTTCCATCTGCCATACTCCGCAATACTAAATTGCAAAGTCAACTGGGCTACAATCAATCTCTAAATGTAGGCTAAGAAATGATGTCAGCAGGCTTTTCAATTTAGGCTTAATAAGGGCTCAATTAAGCCCAAATCAAACTATTTGTTGGCAGCGGTGAATCTTAGTTTCTTTGCTCTAACTTTTATCTCTACCCTAATAGTTGCAGCCTTTTATTAGCGTGATCGAACCCGCACTTGCTGATTTTTTAAACAGATTTGATTGAGGATTAGATCTAGGTTGTATCCCTTTAGCTGGTGTTGTAGAGGGTTACAAAAAAGGTTGACTGGAATAGCAACTACCGCCATTGGAAGGAGGCACTCACAGTGAACGACATGCAGCTCAGTAAAGGCTCTGCTGATCAATTATTGACACAGCTTGAGCAAGGAATCTTGACCATAACCATGAATCGGCCGGCGAAATTAAATGGCTGGACCATGGCTATGATGAATGCCCTGAAAGAGGTTTTCGAGAAAGCAAATGTTGAGAGCAAGGTCAGGGCTATTATCCTCACTGGGGCGGGAGACTATTACTCTGCAGGTGTAAATCTCAGTGGTACGTTAAAGGTGATGGCCCCGCGAAAACTGCGCCAGTTGATTGTCAAGAATAACCAAGCTTTGTTTGAGATATTTCTTGGTTGTACCAAGCCGCTGTTGATCGCGGTGAATGGCCCTGCAATTGGTGCAAGTGTCACCTCAGCGACGTTAGCCAATGGCATTATTGCGTCAGATACCGCGACCTTCTCGACGCCGTTTGCAGTTTTGGGGGTAACGCCTGAAGGTTGCTCCAGTGTGCACCTGCCCCGATTAATTGGGGAGGACAATGCGGCGCGTATGCTAGGTAGTGAGGGGTGGAAACCCGATGCCCAGCAAGCCAAAACGATAGGGCTAATTCAAGAGGTTGTCCCCAAAGCGCAATTGCGTGAAAGGGCAGAATCTGAGGTACGGCAATGGCTAGAACAAGGGCGAGAACGTCAGTTGTTGGCAGGTAGTGATCTTGAAGAACTCAGAGCGGTTAATGCCCGTGAATCGGAGCAGTTAGCGGATGCTTTTTTGCAAGCGGCTTTCCTTAAACACCAAGCACAATTTCTTTGGCGTAAGAAAAAGTACATGCCTTCAGTGGTGTTTTGGTTACTTTGGGGCGGAAGGCCTCTGTGGAAGCTTGCTCTTTGATTCTTTCAGTTAGTTAAATGAGTTGATGGCCTCCTAATATTAGGGAGGCCAATATACATTAGTTAGAAAAGCTTTATTCAGAAATCCTTAATGTGAATCTTGTGCTTTATGGAAGGTATATCTTCCCTTCTATTCATATTTTTCGAAAACAACTTCGCCTTGAAGAATGGTTAAAAGCACATTAGAGGAACTGATTCTATCGGAAGGTATTTGGGTTATATCATTGTCCAAAATTGCAAAGTCAGCGGATTTTCCAACCTCAATACTGCCAGTGATCTTATCAATACCAAGGCTATAAGCAGCATTGATGGTATAAGCATCGATTGCAGTTGTTATCGACGGTAACCCGGTTTTTCCCATAATAAGGCTATTAGCGATACCTTCTAGTGGATTAATGTTGTGTACGTTCCAATCACTACTAAGGGTGACGTTTGCACCAGTTTGATAAATGGCGTTTAGGTTCATTAATGCCCTCGTACGTTTGGCACCCAAGAAGGCTTCAGCCCATTGGTGCTGATGGTAAGCAATATAGTCTGAGCCGACCTGAAAATCGGCAGTGACATCAAGTGCTTCAAAACGGGGAATGTCGTTGCGGTCGATTAACTCAACATGGGTAAGAGTATAGGGTTTGCTGATGTGCGCTTTGCGCATTGACTCAATAGCATTGAGCGTTTCATAAATTGCGCCGTCACCAATGGCATGGATATGGGCTCCGTAGCCAATCCTTGCAAGGGCCTTGAGCCATACCGACATCTCTTTGGGTGGAATATAGTTTATACCGTGAGGATCGCCTGGAAGATAAGTGAACAGATAAGGAGCCAGTGTTTTGGCCGTACCGTTAATAAAAATACCATCACTGTACATCTTTACCTGTTCGACGATGATAAGGCTTGCAGGGTCGTTTGCGGAGCTGGAGTAAATGGACTCAAGATATTGCAGTTGTGGATCCATATCACCCTCAGGGTAGATCCACGGACGGACAGACACTCGGGCAGTGAGCATATTGTCCGATTGCGCTTGCTGCCAAATTTCAAACCAACCTCTTTTCCAATACATCCTCCCATCACCGATTGTGGTGATGCCGTGGGCTGCAGCTTCCTCAAGGCCAGCAAGAAGCCCTTCATAACTAGGGTTGTTATTGACTGAACGGCGATTGGGTCTTCTATTATTTTGGCTTCGGCTATTTTCCCTATCGTTCCATGCCATTTCCATCACAATGTCTCCGGCATTATCGAGAAGGATCCCCGTCAATTGGCCAGACTTAGTTTTAAGTATCCGCCCACCTTGCGGTTCTGGAGAATGCTTGTTGATAGCGGCTTGCTTTAGGGCTTGTGTATTGACCCACATAGAGTGTGAAGTTTGCTCCATGAAGATCACGGGTTGGTCAGGGAAAATTTTATCGATAACAGTTAGCGGAGTGGAGGTATTATTCTCATCCAAAATGGCATCTAAAGAAAACCCGTAACCGATAATCCACTGCCCGCGTTTGGTTTTATCAAAGCAGCTGTTCAAGTATGGGATGAGTGATTGCAAAGAAACATCGGCATCGAGTAGACAATCCCCGCCAACAGGTGAAGCAGCCTCAAAGACATGGTTATGGTTATCGATGAAACCTGGCAAGACAAAAGCGCCATCAAGATTGATGATGTCGGTATGGTCGTCAGCCATATTATTCGCTTCTTGGCTGGTGCCGATATAAGTGATTTTTCCTTCCGATATGGTTATCGCATCGGCATTGGGATAGCCGTAGATGATTGCATCTGTGAGTATCCGGTCTGCGCTTGCGGCTGATAACCCGCAGGTCCAGACAAAGGCAACAATAGTGGTCAATAGGTAAAGCTTTCGTTTCATATCGTTCAGCTAATTGATTGTGCTCGTGTAAAATGGATGAACGGAATTTCACTTGCATGATTTTGCTTGAATTCTAGTCAAAGAAGTTTGATTTCTGGCGTAAAATGCAAAAAAACGACAAATTAGATGAAATTGTAATCACTTGATACTTTTGAGGGTTTACAGCTTGGTTCAAGCTCATTATTATACGCCACACTTACGGAGAGATGGCTGAGTGGTTGAAAGCACCGGTCTTGAAAACCGGCATACGTTAATAGCGTATCTAGGGTTCAAATCCCTATCTCTCCGCCAC
>NZ_JACSOF010000220.1:0-7509 GCF_014349205.1 Photobacterium sp. BZF1 | reverse complement strand
GTTCTGTGGGGATGCTCCGCGAGCTAAATTTCACTGTCAAACTATTATTCAAAATTAAATATTCACACTAGAAACGACTACCAAACGGCATTGTTGCTATTCTTACTGAATTCCTTTTTTCCCATAGAACCTCAGGGCCGTAGCACCACAGTGCCGTTCTTTAACCCATTGGAACTACCTTTTCCATCGCTCTGCTTTTCACCCCATAGGACCATAGGGCCGCTGTTAAAAACCGTTTTTTGCTCCTTGCGAACTTTTTCAACCCCGACTAAATGTTAATAGTACTGGCACGAAAAGCCTTCCTGTTTTTGGGTTTATTGGTAGGCCATGCCATAAACAGTAAGTATTAGCAAAAGAACACCAGCAAGAAGAGCACCACAAGTTCCACTTTCGCTTAGTAAGTGTTCTTCGATAACGGATGAAAATAAGCACGACTCAATGAGGAAGCATTATGATTCTGGGACACTTATTCGGTTTATATACCCACCCCAAGCAAGAGTGGCGGGCCATTGACAAGGAACACGAAGGGATTCAAAGCAGTTTGAGCCACATCTTACTGATTGCTCTGCTTCCCCCTGTCTTTGCCTTTATTTCTAGCGTATTTATCGGCTGGAGAATCGGTGTTGGCGCACCCATCTACCTAACCCAAGGTAGTGCGCTGGCTATGTCTGTGGCGATGTATTTCGCCCTAATCGCTGGCGTATTTGCCCTAGCATATCTGACCTATTGGATGAGCCACACCTTTGGCTCAACCCCGACCTATACTCAAGCACTTGAGTTAGCGGCGTATACAGCAACACCGCTATTCATGGTCAGCATCGCGGCTATCTATCCTCAGGTTTGGTTCCTGATGATTGCAGGGCTTATCGGTATTGCCTACTCCGTATACCTACTCTATACCGGTGTACCGATTTTGATGCACATTCCCGAAGAAAGAGGCTTTATCTACGCCAGTTCCATTGTTACCTGCGGGCTTGTATTGCTGGTATCAATCATCGCCGGTTCGGTGATCCTATGGAACCTAGGGATTGGGCCGCAGTTTAGTCATTGAGGAAGCGGTTCTGGGTCCTGGGTCCTGGGTCTTGGGTCCTGGGGAAATCAAAACGTATCCACGACCTTTTAAACATAAAAAAGCGAGAGTCTTCCGACTCTCGCTTTTTCATTATTCGAAATACAGAATATCGCTTCTATTGCTCTTCCCAGTGCCTAGGGCCAAGAGCCTGCTCTTCCTGCTTCCTTACACCCCTTCGTTATGCAACTCGAGGTTAGCTAGGTCCTGCTGGATTTCACGCTTGATTTTTGAGTCTTCGCTGCGTAGTGATTCGAGGTAATCTAGGTAGCGCTGGTCGATATCGCCGGTGACGTATGAACCGCTGAATACAGAGGTTTCAAACTTCTGGATTTCTGGGTTGCCTTCAGCAACGGCATCAACCAGATCTTGTAGATCTTGGAAGATCAGGCCGTCAGCACCGATCATCTTACAGATTTCGTCGACTTCACGACCGTGAGCAATCAACTCGTTAGCCGTTGGCATATCGATACCGTATACGTTCGGGAAGCGAACTTCTGGTGCAGCAGAAGCTAGGTAGACCTTACGCGCACCGGCTTCGCGAGCCATCTCGATGATCTGCTCAGAAGTCGTACCGCGAACAATAGAGTCATCCACCAGCAGTACGCTCTTGTCTTTAAACTCAGAGCGGATAGCATTTAGCTTACGACGTACAGATTTACGACGCATTTGCTGTCCAGGCATAATGAAAGTACGGCCAACATAGCGGTTTTTCACAAAACCCTGGCGGTATGGCTTATCAAGGGTGCGGGCAATTTCCAATGCACTGTCACATGACGTCTCAGGGATAGGGATAACCACATCGATATCCAGATCAGCCCAGTCACGCTTGATTTTCTCACCCAGTTTCTGGCCCATGCTTACACGCGCACCGTACACAGACACTTTATCAATGAACGAATCAGGGCGAGCAAAGTAAACAAACTCAAACACGCAAGGGTTTAGGGTTGGGTTATCAGCACACTGCTGAGTGTATAGCTGACCATCAAAGGTTACGTATACCGCTTCACCCGGTGCCACGTCACGCATGAAATCAAAACCAACAGCGTCAAGTGCTACCGACTCTGAAGCCACCATGTATTCAACCTGACCTTCAACTTCACGCTTACCTAGGCACAGAGGGCGAATGCCGTGCGGGTCGCGGAAAGCAATCATACCGTGGCCAATAACCATAGAAACCACAGCATAAGCGCCAGAGACCATACGGTGCACTTCGCGGATTGCATCAAAGATTTCTGCTGGCGTAATTGGGTACGTCTTGGCACTTTCCAGTTGGTTAGCCAATACGTTCAGTAGGATTTCTGAATCAGAAGTAGTGTTTACGTGACGACGCGCTTTTTCGAACAATTGCTCTTTGATCTCACCCGCGTTAGTCAGGTTACCGTTGTGAGCCAGTGAAATACCGTA
The DNA here is from genome assembly GCF_014349205.1 of Photobacterium sp. BZF1. NCBI lineage: Bacteria > Pseudomonadati > Pseudomonadota > Gammaproteobacteria > Vibrionales > Vibrionaceae > Photobacterium > Photobacterium sp. BZF1. The sequence continues at coordinate 5,033 of NZ_JACSOF010000220.1, read as the reverse complement.
TGGAGAGTTCACATAGAAAGGCTGAGCTTCTGACGCGCTAGAGCTACCTGCAGTCGGATAGCGCACATGGCCGATCCCTACGTTACCCTGCAAACGCTGCATGTGCTTGGCTTCGAATACATCGCGAACCAAACCGTTCGCTTTACGCAGACGAAAACGATTGCTTTCCAAGGTAACAATACCAGCCGCATCTTGGCCGCGGTGCTGCAGCACGGTCAAAGCATCATAAATAGACTGGTTAACCGGGGTTGAACCCACGATTCCGACAATACCACACATGTCCTAAATCCTCGTCACGCTTAATTTGAAATTCAGCGGGTATCCGGCTTGGCCAAATACCCGCTGATAGCTTTTCCATTAGGTATCAGTAGATTAATACTGAACCTGATACCCCAAGTTACCTTGGGTTTCATCCAACACCGTTCGCTATAGCGCGCCCGGCAAAAAGCTTGATGTGTCTTTGAGGTACGTGAAGAACCATTCAATCACCACGCCAAACTGAGGGATCAACTGTGACTGCTGCCACCAGTCCGCATCCGCAAAGCCTGTGAAGGCGTCCATGAAGAACAGTACTGCCGCGACAATCAAAACGCCGCGTACCCCACCGAACACAATGCCCAGTACCCGGTCTGTACCCGACAGGCCGGTTTTCTGTACTAGTTGTCCTATAACATAGTTCACTACTGCGCCGACTATCAGCGTAGCAACGAACAAGGCAGCGATCGCACTGCCATTTCGAAGCATCTCATCCTGAATATTAGTGAAGTAAGCGGCAAGCTGATTATAAAAATTGCTTGCGACGAAAAAAGCTGCAAACCAAATCACTAACGAGAGCGCTTCCTTGACAAAACCTCGGATCAAACTCACCAGAGCCGAGAAGCCAATTACGCCTAAAATTACGTAATCAATCCAGATCATCATTTGTTGTATTCGTATTGTTGGTGCGTATTCTAACAGAAAAAATGAGAACGCAAACGTTTACCTAAGGGTTAAGTGGATTAAATCTGACCAATCGGCCCTTTAATCCGGTCAATTCTTCCAATTTTTTGATGTCACCCGACAGCTTTTGCTTCGATACATCAGGGCCGACAACAACCCTGGCCAAATCGCCTTGCTGTGGCTGTTTTGGAAAAACATGAGCTTGATAACCCGCTTTACGAAGACGCTCAACCAGCTGGTTGGCGTTATCAAAATTGCGGAAAACCCCCAATTGAACCACCCAAGCGCTATCTTGGTTATCCAATTTTGGCTCGGTCACTGGCTGTGGCTCAACCTTGAGTGGTTGGTTGGCCGCCTCGATGGCTTCAGCAGTGACTTCAACCGCTGCCGTTTCTTGCTGCGGTTCATCGACAACAACCGTTACCGGCTCAGGGGGTAAATCCACCTCTGCAAACTCCGGAGCAGGGATCGTTTCATATTCGATTTCATCGGTGGTTTCAGGCTGCAGCGGTATACTGGCAAATTGCTCCTGGTAATGCTGCTTTTTGCCATCGAACAAATCGGGAAGGAAAATTACCCCAATCGCCACCAAAATGATCGTACCGACCAACCGGCTCTGAAATTTACTTGCCACAGTTACTCCTGATTCTTTGCTTCAATGTGACTGGTTACCTGCCCCACAGTGTAAAAGGAGCCAAATACAATTACCATATCGTCAGCTGCAGCCTGTGTCAGCGCTTTGTCATAAGCAACTTCTGGCGTCTGGTATGTCTCGGTTCCTGAAGGAAGGTGGGCCGAGATCTCCTCGGCGCTCGCGGCACGAGGGCCTGTTAGCGACGCTGGGTACCAACAATCAACCACTTCCGTCATCTCAGCAATGGTAGCAGCAATATCTTTGTCATGAAGCATTGCCACCACAGCATGAAGCTTTTTCTTGCCGAGTTTCTGTTTCATGCCCGTAAGCTGCTCAGCAAAATACTGCGCAGAGTGCGGGTTATGGGCTACATCCATGATCACCAGCGGTTGTTCCGAGACTTTCTGCATCCGTCCCGGCAAGCTGGCATCTGCCAGTCCCTCAATCACGTTTTCATCGGTGATATTAAGCTCGGCAACAGCCAATGCCATCAGCGCTGTCGCGGCATTGGGTAGGGGTAGCGAAGGCAGCGGCAACTGCTCGAGGGTAAATGCCCCACTCTGCCAGCGCCAATGATCAGCCTCGACACTGTACTCGAACTGGTAACCAACCTGGTATAACTTGGCACCGATATCATCAGCATGGGCAGGTACCGTTGCTGGCGGGTTTGGCTGACCGCATACAGCTGGTTTACCGCTGCGGAAAATTCCCGCCTTCTCATAGCCGATAACATTGATGTCATCACCCAGCCAGTCAACGTGGTCAACCGCAAGGCTAGTGATCACCGACACATCATGGTCAACAATATTGGTCGCATCCAAACGGCCACCCAGCCCTACTTCCAATAAAACGACATCAACCTGACGCGACTTGAATAGCTGAAGTGCTGCCAAGGTACCGAACTCAAACAAGCTCAAGCTGATATCACCACGCTGTTGCTCAATCACAGCAAAGGCTTCGCTATGTGCGGCATCAGCCAATTCGATACCGTTGATGCGAACACGCTCGTTATAACGCACCAGGTGAGGAGAACTATACACCCCGACACGGTAGCCGGCTTTAAGCAAAATCGCTTCCATCATGGCACAGGTTGAACCTTTGCCGTTGGTACCCGCAACAGTGATCACGCACGGTGCTGGTTTGGTTAGCTCCGCCTTCTGGGCTACGGCCTGTACCCGGTCAAGCCCTAGGTCAATGGCACTGGTATGGAGGTGTTCAAGGTAAGTCAGCCAAGAGGCCAAAGGGGAATCTGCTTGAGGTGCTGTCAATCCGGACATCATATTTCATTTCGTTATAACAATATGAGCCTTAATTTACCACTGAACGCAGCGAGACCAAACAGCAATGTCTTGATTATTGATACTGAGGGGCTTTTACAAAAAACAAAACGGGGCCTAAGCCCCGTTTCCCATTAACTTTTCAAGCAATACAAGCTTACTCTTCAGCCTGCTCGTTCTGCTCTTCAGTTTTCTCTTCAACCGCTTTTGCTGGCTTCTCAACAGGCACAACCATTGGAGAGTCAACCTGAGTCAGCTTGGCCACCAAGCCACCGATGCGCTGGCGCATTTCACGGCGATCGACAATCATATCAATCGCACCGTGTTCAAGCAGGAACTCACTGCGCTGGAAGCCTTCTGGTAGCTTCTCGCGTACGGTCTGCTCGATAACACGCTGGCCTGCAAAACCGATAAGCGCTTTTGGCTCACCGATGTTGATATCACCCAACATCGCCAGACTTGCCGATACGCCACCCATTGTCGGGTCTGTCAGGACTGAGATAAACGGCAGGCCCTTGTCAGACATGCGTTCAAGTGCTGCACTGGTTTTTGCCATTTGCATCAGCGACATTAGCGCTTCCTGCATACGGGCACCACCACTGGCAGAGAAGCAAACCAAAGCACAGTTGTTGGCAATCGCTTCATCGACAGCCTGAACGAACTTGGCACCGACAACAGAACCCATTGAGCCGCCCATGAAAGAAAACTCAAATGCACAGGCAACCAATGGCTGGCCCAGCAAGGTCCCTTTCTTCACGACCAATGCATCTTTCTCGCCACTTGCTTTCTGTGCTGAAGATAGGCGATCTTTGTATTTCTTGGAATCACGGAACTTCAGCTTATCTTTCGGCTCAAGCTCTGCAGCAATTTCAACCTGTCCGTCTTCATCTAGGAAGGTTTCCAAACGACGGCGTGCCTTCATCCGCATGTGGTGGTCACACTTCGGGCAAACTTCCAAGTTACGTTCTAGATCGGCGTGATAAAGCACTTGTTCGCAAGAAGTACATTTGGTCCACACCCCTTCTGGGATAGACGCTTTGCGAGAAGAAACAATGTTGCTTTTTGTAAGGATCTTTTCCAGCCAGCTCATGAATGACCTTTTATCTTTTTATTTCCCTGCCCTTAGGGTCTTAGCACAAGTCTTTGCAGCAGAGAATTACAAATTCGTTAATTTACCGAGGTGGAATTAAAGCACAAACTCGCCTAACTGTAGATAAAAAACTGGTACTACGAGTTAGCCCGAGAGAAATCTTACTCTTACCTGACAGATTAATCCGGCAAGAACAATGGCCCCACCGGCACTTTAGGCAGTTCGTGTTCCTCTGGATAATCCACTTCTACCAAATACAGGCCTTCGGCTTTTGCCGTCGCACCTGCCAACGTACGGTCTTTTTGCTCCAGCAACCACTGGATCCACTCTGGCTTTTCTTCGCCTCGGCCGACTTTTATCAGGCTGCCTGTAATATTGCGGACCATATGATGGACAAAGGCATTGGCCTTGATATCAATGATCACGAAATTACCCTGACGCGATACGTTCAAATGCATTAGGTTACGCCATGGGCTACGGGATTGACAATACACAGCACGGAAGGATGTGAAGTCATTCTCACCCAGCAGGTACTGCCCTGCTTCATGCATCGCTTTTTCATCCAACTCACCATGATAATGGCTCACCCCTTTGGCCAAAATGGCAGGGCGGTATGCATGATTGTAGATGATATAGCGGTAACGGCGTGCCGTTGCGGTAAAACGGGCATGGAACTCATCGTCCACTCTCTTGGCCCAGCGAACGGCGATATCTTTAGGTAAGTGGGCATTTACACCCATGCTCCAGGCAACCATTTTACGGTCAACATCGACATCAAAGTGGACGACCTGCCCGGTACCATGAACCCCAGCGTCGGTCCTTCCCGCACACTGCACTTCAATGGGCTTGTTGGCAATCTTGCTCAGCGCCTTTTCCAAACGTTCCTGGACACTGTCTACGTCACGCTGGCGTTGCCAACCGTAGTATTTCGCACCATCGTACTCAATACCTAAAGCTATTCGCATAATATTCTTCGTCTTGCTGGCGGCCAAAGGCCGATTTTCAAAATAAGGGTGGGAGTATAGCAAAACGATGGGCGATGGGCGATGGGCGATGGGCGATGGGCGATGGGCGATGGGCGATGGGCGATGGG
>NZ_JACSOF010000219.1:0-7733 GCF_014349205.1 Photobacterium sp. BZF1 | reverse complement strand
ACCATGCGTAACTGCTGCTCGAAATCACTGGCAGTGAAGGTATCCTGCCACAGCGGAACAAAGCCAATACTCTGGTACAGATCCGCCAACTCATCCACATAGCGGATGGCCGCTATGTCATTGGCGACTTCATGTACCCATTGGCGGGCTTTCTTTTGCTGCAGGATATCATCCGAAAACTGTTGCTCCAGTTGATCGCGTGCAGATAAAGGCTGTACCGGCCAGGTTTCTTCTTCGGCATGGTTCACCTGAGAGAAGACACACATCAGGACAAGCCCCAGACGACTGAGCTTTAACATTACCAACTGACTCCTCATTGCCGTTATCATAATTATGGCAAGTTTGATGTATAACGGACTAAATTTAGCCGCCATTGCCAGTTGGTAATGTTTCAAATCCTGACACCTGTCAGGATATTTGACATATTTTGTTATTGTTGGGACAACAATCTACCAGCCCCATTTTGGTGCTTGAACGCTTCCTCAAAAATTTTACAGAATATTCCAATGGTTATCCCACATCACCGGGCTTTGAACCGACGCAACCTGGCTCGTTGGACTAATTGATAGGACTTTTCCGGCTCCCGAGCCTACCAACCACTTTCCATCCTTGACACCGACTCCCGAGGCATCCACCAAAGGTCTTAGTTCGACCAGCTCACGGCCAGCTTCCTGCCATATGCCATAGCAGTTGCCCCGGGGCGAAGTCGCCAGCAGGTAACCATCCAGGCTAGCAATGCTAGCAATGTAATGGTTGAACCTAAGCCACTGCTCTTCTTCAGCCAGTAACGGTTTGAGAACCTCACCCTCTCCGCGACGGTGCAGCGCCACCAAAGGCGCGGCATCTTCCGGCAATCCCCGATACTGTTGTCCGCAGGCTATCTCCCCGGTATCCGTCACACTGAGGTGGCGGATACTGAGTTGCTTGTCAGCCAATACGGCTTTATCGACGATTTCTCCGGTTAACCGGTCAAGATAGACCAATGCAGGTTGCATCGAATCTAGGTTCAACGGTGTTCGTCCTCGAGTGTGCACGCCTCCGACACCCACCGCTAGCGTTTGGTCATCCGCCAGAACAACTTCATGGGGCCCGATACCGAACCCGCTGAACTCTGCAACTTTCTGCAGCTTGCCACTTCCTGCATTCCCTAGCTCGTAGACACCGATGATCCCCTCACTGGTTTGGCGAACACCTTCTGTGGTGTACAACAGCTTGCCATCGCTTGAAAACACCCCATGGCCATAAAAAAACCGGTTGGAAGGTGCCGTGTAGATAGGCCAAGCCTGACCGGTTAGATAGTCAAAGACTTGTAAATAGCTACCCGGCCGGCGGCTAAACGCTGCAGCCAGGTTGCCGTTTGGCTGCAACGCTACCCCATGGCCACGGCCTGGCAGGGGCAATTGATAAAGCGGTAGCCCATTGTTATCTGCCACCACAACACCGAAACGGCCATCTGAATGACGGCTACAGCCGATAATCGTTGCCTGCGATGAACCCACCTTATTGTCCAAAGCACCTGGTTGAACATGGCTACAGCCGGTGAGGGCACCTGTTGTCAATGAACCACCAGCCATAACGGCAGCCAGAGGGCGCAGCGCAACGCTGCCCAAAGCGCCCAGCAACAGCCGGCGCCGAGTTTGATCAGTCACCATCGGTTGCATTGAACCCCACAACAATCCCTAGCTCCGGTGCGACTTCATCCTGCAGCGTCCACTTTATATATTCCAACCCATTGAAAATCGATATCAATTGGCGATATCCCTCCCGACTTTTCAGCATGGCTGTCATCGACGGCTCTGTTGGCCAACTTGTCACTAGGTTGGCAAACTGCTCGGTCAGGCGATCGGCTGTCGCGGCATACCCTTTATCGCGAAGCAACTGATCCAGCCCATGCCCTTCAGCCAAATACAGCCCCTGCATGGCCACTACGCTAGCCTTGAGGTTGACCATCGAGGTGCCAGAGCGCCAGGACTCAGCCTGATACGGCTTAGGGTGACCCGGTTTACCCATTGGTCGCTGCATTTTTTTAATGCTGTAATCAAGCTGGTTATTCAGCGCTCCGAGGTACTCACCAAGTGCTAGCTCAGGCGTCATTGCTTGCCATGGGTTATTTTGCCAAGCACCCACCAAGGCCTTACCACTCTGGTTGATATAGCCTGTTACGGCCATCGCCAACTGGCACCCCTCAGGTGAGCTTAATGCCTGTGGTTGTTCATACAAGAACCATTCTGCAGCTCCCAGCCCCTGTACTGCAACACTCTGGCTCGCAAGATCCCCGGCGCTCCATGCTGTATCCTGTTTCAATAGCTGGTTCAACTTACGCCCAGTAGTATTTTTCTTGTCCGGCCAAAACTGAATTTGCCAACTAAGAGCCAGCGCGTCCTCGCCGCCCTTTTCGCGCCCTTGAAACGACATCCAACTTTGCATGGTCCTTGTCCACGCCTGTTGAGCCGTTTCTAGTTTTTTGTCATCCCCTTGCGCACAGAGTGTGGCCATTGCGTTATTCAATTCACTCGATGCCGCATAGAACTGGTTTGCAGCGCTCAGGTGCTGCTGATGAATGACCTTACTCGTCTCAACGGCATCGCTATTGCAGCCAGCCAAAACAGCTGCCGACAACATCGACACGACAATCACACGTTCTTTCATTGATACCTTGCTCCTATCAAGCTTATTTCGATCGACTTAGCTCTCAGAGCGAATGGAGAAAGGCGACCAGTGCCTCTCGGTCTGTTTTTGAAAAGGCGACAACCTTATCGCGGCTCATCTGCGCTTCGCCGCCATGCCATAGGATCGCTTCCATCACATTGCGTGCCCGGCCGTCATGGAGCAGGTTGGTATGGCCGTTAACTTCCTCGGTATACCCCAGCCCCCATAGCGGAGCAGTTCGCCACTCCCGGCCGTTGGCAAGATATTCACCACGGTGATCCGCCAATCCCTCACCCAGGTCATGAAGCAAAAGATCGGTATAAGGGTTGATCAACTGCTCAGACAAAGCGGGAGTCTCAGTGCTTTTGGCTGTTTTTATTTGGGTAACATGGCAGCTTTGGCAACCCACTTCGGCAAACAAAGCCTCACCTTTAACAACTTGCGGATCATTAACATTGCGCCGCGCGGGAACAGCCAGATGACGCGAATAAAACTCAACAAAAGTCAGTACATTACGACTCACCTCAGGCTTCCCACCATTAGGCAGTTGCTCACAGATCAACTGCATGTCAGAACAGTTCTCGACCGGGAACAACTCACTGGTCAGCCCAAGATCGCCATTAAAAGCTGCGGCATTTTGCTGCATCAAGCTAGGTTGTCCGGCTTTCCAGCCAAAGCGCCCAACGGCAAAGTCCTGCGCTTCCACATCCCACACCCGGTTTAACTTACCGGAGACCCCTTGCTCCTCGGCCTGCTGCTCCTTGGCAATCTGTTCCAATGTTTGCTCCGGGATCAACTCCAGCAACCCCAAGCCAATCATGGGTGGCGCTACACGTGCAGACATCATGACCTCTGGGTGCATCGGGCCATAGTTCAAGTCAGTGATGGTCAATTGCGGCTTGCGCAGTGTGATCACTTCGCCATCCCCCATGGTGACCGGTACATCTTGGTATGTCAGATGAATTTGGCCTTCTGGCTTAGCGCCAGAGAGTGAGAAGTCTTGTAATTGTCCGCCATAAATGGGATCGGGGATCACCCCGTTTTTGATGATGGCTTGCTTCTGCTCTGCGGTTTGCGCCGGGATACTCAGGCGGACCAGCATAGATACGGCGTTGCTGTCCCCTTGTTGTGGCGGGTGGCCTCGGCCATCTTTAATATGGCAGTTCTGGCAACCGTTGGTATTAAATAGAGGGCCCAGTCCATCACGGGCGTCTGTGGTAGCCGGTGCCTGAACCCATGGATTGCGGAAGAAGCTGTTACCAACGCTAAAATCAAGGCGCTTGCTCAACGGCAGGTTCGCAGCCGGCAAGGAAAAGGCATTGGCACCATTTTTTCTGACGGTCGTCTCGCCACCCGACTTCATAGCCTGGATATCTTCTGCCGAAAATGGACTGTCTTTGGCTTGGGCTGAAGAGACAGAAATCAATGTTGATAGCAGCAATCCGGCTGCTTTAGACGTGAAAGGCAACTTCATTATTCATCGCTCGAGCTGTAATTATTATGATCACGAAAGGGCTCGACCGAGCCCTTAGTCATAGGAAGGGATTGGCCAGAATTAAAACTGGTGATCAGCCGTATCTGGGCTCAGGTTGCTGATGCCAATGATGGAAGCAGCTTGCTCAATGCTGGCTGTCTGCTGGACCAATGCCATGATCGACTTATTCACCAAAGCATTGCCTTCTTTGTTACCAGCGGCAATCAATTGGTCAAAAGCTTGATCTTGCTTTTCAGCTGAATCAACCAAGGTGTAAACCTGACTGCGGGCACGGTCGAAACCCGCCTGGATTGCTTTAGCCGCTTCCTTGTCTTTATTCGCAACGAGGTCGTGAATGCTTGGCCCAGAGACCAAAGTACCATTCACTCGCATGTAGGTGCCGGTGTAGACGTTGTAGATACCCTGCTCGTTGTAATAATGAGAGTTATGGGTGTTGTCAGAGAAACAATCGTGCTCGTCTTCCGTCGAGTTCGCTTCCAGTGCTACTTTCATCCGCTCACCGGCCAGTTCACCCAAAGACAGTGACCCCATTCCAAATAGCATTTTGCGTAGGCCGTTATCCGCTGAACCAGCCAATAGTTCAGCACGGTAGTTGTCTTTCACTTCTGGAGACCATTGCTTGGTCATCCAATCCAGATCATTTTGCAACAGTACCGAGGCTGCTTTAAGGTACTCACGACGACGTTCACAGTTGCCATTGGTACAAGCTTCACCATAGGCAAAGTCAGTGTAAGAGCGCTCGCCAGCACCAGGGTTGGTACCATTAAGGTCTTGGCCCCACAACAAAAATTCAATCGCATGGTAACCAGTAGCCACGTTAGCTTCAGAACCACCAATTTCATTCAGATCAGCCAGCAGCTCAGGAGTGATCTTGGCCGTATCAAGCTTCTGGTTCCCCACCTGCACCGTCTTGTTGGCAACGATATTCGCCTTGGCACCTTCATTGCCCAGTTCATACTGGTAGTCATCAGCAACATAGTCGATCAAACCTTCATCCAGCGGCCATGCATTAAGCTGACCTTCCCAGTCATCAACCACTGCGTTGCCGAAGCGGAACACTTCTGATTGCTGGTAAGGAACACGGGATGCTTTCCATGCTGCACGGGCTTTGTCGAGAGTCTCTTGGGATGGGGATGCGATAAAGGCATCAATAGCTTTGTCCAGACCTTGCGCCGTGGTCAGTGAGTCACTGAATACGCTGTGGGCGAGATCGGCATAGTGGGAGACTACCTGCTCTTTAGAAACAGTAGCAGCGCTAGCCATCGCCGGCGCTACCAAAAATGCAGCCATAATCAAATTACGAGGGAATTGAGTCTTCATTATTTTCATCCATGTGAAAGCTGTTTTATAACCACGAACAATAATGCAAGTGAGAATTATTATTGTTCCAATAATGATAACTAAGTTTGTAAGTAAATGTAAGTTGTTTTTCTTGAGCGATACATTGCTGTGATAAGCAACCACAAATCAGATCGAGACAACATTATGAAAAGTAAGGCTTCCAACTTTGGCCGGTTTGTTGTAATTTCGCCGAGCACTATTTAGGAGAGTAATATGGACAAGCACGAAGAAGTCTTGATTGCCCTGCGACAAATCATCCGGGCCATCGATCTGCATTCGCGCAAATTGAATAAACTGGCTGGTTTGACAGGCCCGCAGCTGGTATTGATGCGTGCAATACGCGATTCCGGCGAAGTGACTATCCGTCAGCTTTCCAATAACACCAATATGAGCCAGGCGACCGCGACTACTATCCTCGATCGTTTGGAAAAACGCAGTTTGGTGATCCGTGAGCGTAGCAAACTGGACAAGCGCAAAGTCCACGCCTACCTCACTGATGAAGGTAAAGAATTATTGGCAAAAGCACCGCCGCCTCTGCAAGAAGATTTTGTTGCCCGCTTCCAACGCTTGGAGGAATGGGAACAGTCATTACTGCTATCTTCGGTACAACGTATTTCTTCGATGATGAATGCCGAGCACCTTGATGTAGCCGCGATGCTGGAAGTCGGAAGCATTACCAAGCAAGAAACCGATCGCTAATCGGCACCGATTCAAGAGGGATTGTGATTGCTACTCGAAGGCATTGAAACCCTATTGGTACTGGCCCAAGAAGGTACCATGAGCAAAGCAGGCAGCCGGCTTTACCTCAGCCAGAGTGCGGTCAGCAAACGCATTGCCAAACTGGAGCAGCGGATCGGCAAGAAGCTGATTGAGCCCGATGGCCGTCGTATCAAGTTGACTGCCGATGCAATACAACTCATTGCTGCGGTCGAGCCGGGGTTCAAGGCCCTGAAAGGTCAGATATTTGATCAGCTCGATGTCAATGATCGCACCGTGATCCATTTAGCCTGCTCAGAAACCCTGGTTGCAGGCTATCTGGCGCCAGTAATGGGCGATTATATCCAGCACGATCCCTACCTTGCCATCAGCACCCACCATACCCCCATCATTGTTGAGAAAGTGCAATCAGGCGATGCCGCTGTCGGGTTCTGCGCTGGCCACCTACCTCCTCAACATGGGTTGGCGGTTAGCCATTTGTTCGACGAACCGTTTTCGGTCGTTAGCAGGGAAACGCTTGACCAACAACCGAGCCAGTTGCTAGTCAATGACTTGAAAAACCCAGCCAACGCCAACCAGGTTAGTTCTTTGCAGAAAGCTGCCATTGTCCCTTACATGGAAATGGACTCTTATACGGCTGCTGCACAGTTGGCATTAAGTGGTGTCGCTGCGGCGCTGGTGCCAATTTCTATCGTCAATACACTCAAAATTGCCCCTCACCACTGCCATCATTTTCCATTTCTCGATGAACTAACTCGCCCGGTGCAGCTTTGTTATCGCCAAAGTAGCCTCCAAGCCCCCCGGACACGTAAGCTTATTGAAACCATTGCGGGTTCTGTTCAACTAGCAATTTGATTGCCATGCCCATTGATGTGATCACCACCATAGGCCGGATCAGTTTTCGTCCTTTTGAGATCACGACTTTAGCCCCCATCCGCGCACCGATGAACCCGCCAACAGCCATGATGATCCCAATCTCCCATACCGGTAGGCCTGCAAAGATAAAAAACAGTAAGGCGGCAAAGTTAGAAGTGAAATTCAAAATCTTGGTTCGTGCCGTGGCCTCCACCAATCCGAATTGGGCAATCGCAACAAAGCAGATGGTATACAAGGCACCGGCACCTGGGCCGAAGAAACCGTCGTAGAAGCCAATGCTGGTGCCAACGGAAAGCGCAAAAAGGTTCTCAGATAACTTCGGCTTTCCGCCACCCTGCCCGACCTGGGGGGCAAACAGGAAATACAGCGAAATACAAACCAATAATATGGGGATCAACTGCGTGAGCACACCAGCATCAATACGCTGGACAAGTTCGGCACCGGTGGCTGCACCGACGAAGGTACAGATGATCGCATTGCGCATTTCACCCAAACTCACCAAACCATTACGGACAAAATACAGCGAGGCTGAGAAACTCCCAAATGAGCCCTGCAGTTTATTCGTCGCCAACGCTTGGGTGGGCGGTACGCCTGCGGCAAGCAGGGCAGGCACGGTCAGCAAACCGCCTCCACCAGCAATCGCATCGATAAAACC
>NZ_JACSOF010000218.1:0-7772 GCF_014349205.1 Photobacterium sp. BZF1 | reverse complement strand
AGAAGGCATGATTTTATATCATGCCTTCTTATTTTTAATTGTTAAATATCTTTCTTTTGTCAACTTTGAAAGTTTAGTTAGGCAATGAAGTTGAATAAGCTTTACATTGAATGTGTTGAGGTTAACTTTATTATAATCGTATTTAATACATAATCTTATGTGTGTTTTCATATTGATTTTGGCTTTGTCTCTTTGTTAATTGTTTGTCAGGTTGAAGCGATTTTCACCGTTGCATATTGAATGATTAAGCGGGGAGTAAGTATAGTGTGTTCCGTAAAAAGCGATTAGCAAAAATATTTATTGTGTTTTTTTAGGTTAAATAAATACTATGTTTATTAATTTACTAGACCTAATTTAACACACCTAATGCAAACAAGGTCTGTTATGAAAGTTTTACCATTAGTTATGTTATCTGCGCTGCTATTAGTAGGATGTGGTTCAGGTGGTTCGTCTTCAAGTGATGGCAACAGTGGCTCTATTCCGGGTGATGATATTGGCTCCGGCGGCGATAATGGATCGGGGGGGGACACTGGCTCTGGCGGCGATAACGGTAACAATGGTGACAATGGGAATACCGACCCAGATCCAGCACCAGGCCCAGGTGACACATTCGCAGAACAAATGCTGTTTGCCGTAAACCAAGCACGTGCCGAAGAGCAAAACTGTGGCGGTCAAATCATGCCAGCAGTGCCAGCACTGACATGGGACTATGATTTGGAGTCAGCTGCGTACTCTCATTCAAGTGATATGGCCAACAATAACTTTATGAGCCACACAGGCTCAGATGGTAGTACGCCACAAGACCGCATTGAAGCTACAGGTTATTCATGGTCAACATGGGCAGAGAATGTTGCTGCCGGCCAGAAAGACATAAATGCTGTAATGACGTCTTGGATGAACAGTCCTGGTCACTGTAAAAACATCATGAATGGCAGCGTTACCGAAATGGGTGCGTCATTCGTTGAGAACTCTTCAACACAATACGGTATTTACTGGACTCAAGTCTTTGCTAAACCACGTTAATTCATGGTTAATCAGAAAAATTTAATGTGAAAGCCGCCAACTTTGGCGGCTTTGCTATTTACTAATCTTGCTAGATAGATTGAATAATGGCGATATTACCATCACTGAAGTAATGACTAGACTTTGAAAAAGCAACGGGTTCGCCAAGTCTTCTTAATTTTGTCTTCCACCCTAATGCTTCAGCATTCATCATCAGGGTATCGCGCTCATTATCGACATCTGGATCGATGCCATGTAGAACCGTTATCAGCCCTTTGTAATGAGCAAGTTTGAGGCTATCGTCATAGCTGATTGATGCAAGCCAAATATCTTCATTTGTTTGCTCTGACTTACCTGCATACCACCACCGTATATGCCTCCGGTTAATTAAATCACCTTTAATTTGGTAGGCCAATAACTGTGGTTGTTGATTCCAATATAAATCAGAAATAGGAGGCTGCTTATCCACAATCAATTCAAGGTACTGAGATAAATCGAGTTTATCGCGGGAAAAGGTCTTATTTTCAACCCAGCCTAGTTCATTCATCAAAATACTAGGGTGCCCGCCTTGTAAGATGATGTTGATAGGTTGTGCTTTGTACACAGGGGATAACCCTGGATAAACCGTGTAATTGAGGTTGGTAATCGATACGTTATTTTCCGGCATTGTTTGATTGTTATTGGCTTGTGCTTGAGAGATCCATTCGATCGTGTAGGCTTCGCTATGGAAAAAATGGTAGTAGTTAGCCGAACTCATTGCAGTCAGCCAACAACAAGCCATAAGCAACCACTTACGCCAGCGATAGAGTCGATAAAGGATGACTGAAGCTAAGAAAGAAACGATGCAGGCGGTGAGTAAAACACTATGCTCTTTGAAGAATAGCCCAACCGTTTCCCAGCTTGGGAGTATCTCGATACCTTTACCAATAAAGAATCCAGCAAGTGTAAATTGACCAACGCCGAGAAGTAAGCCGATTGAAGAAAATAGGGTAAACGTTGACCATCGCATGGCATAGCTACCGGCGATAAAGGGCATTATCCAAGCGACAGGACCAAGTAGCCTTGACGCTGTGACAATCCAAGGTCCTTTTTTACGCAGGATCAAACGTGTTTTGGCGATCGGTCGTTTGGTTTTACTGAACTTACGTATCAACCAACGTCGTCCTTGTGAGCCACATCGGCGACCAATGAAGAAACTTAATTGGTCACCGATAAAGCCCCCGGCAAGTACGGCCAGTAAGCCGTATATAGCGCCACTGCTTAGTAGGTAACCAGCAGCAAGCAAGAATGGCTCACCAGGAAAGAATAGGTTGGGTCCGATCAGGGCATCGAGGAAGCTCCCTCCAAAATACCACCACCAAGCGACGTCATGCATGACTTATTTTGCATCCTTGTAATGATCAAATTGGTATTCCATTTCATTGTTGCGCATTTCACCCAAGAAGAACCGGCGTACGTTAGCTTTCAAGTAGGTCAGCCCCATTTTTACGAAGCCCTCCTGCTCCAAACGACGTGGGTCGAACCAAAAACTTACCGGGATCATACGGTAACGCCATGTCTTTGCTGCACGATTTGCATAATCGCAGTCTTCACATAAGATGATGGTCTCATCAAAACCGCCAATCTCATTGTGGACACGCTTGGTTGAGAACATGCAGGCTCCGACGGCTGTCGGGAAGAAAAAGGACGTGGTAAACAAGCCTGCGTTGAATACTCCGTAGCCTAACTTGTAGCCCACTGATAAGTCCTTTGCTGCCATATAGGCACCAGCAACTTCGAGTTTGCGGTTATCCAACTCGTAGAGCGCGTTGGTCAGGAATGTCGGGCTTAAGCGGACGTCGGCATCAAGGAACAACAAACGTTCGTGCTTGGCTATTTGTGCGCCAGTATTTCGGCCAAGACTCGTTCCTCGCTCACTCATTTTATGAACGGTTAAGCTCGGTAAAGCTTGCTCAAAGCCTCTGGCAACTTCACAGGTATTGTCTTCACTGTTTGAGTCGACAACGATAACTTCAAACTGCTGGTGGCTTTGCTTGCTCAGGTCGTCCAGTAGACGGCCAATTCGTTTTTCTTCATTCAGTGTGATAATCACAATACTTACAGGTGTCATAACTCTCTCCAGTTTTCGTCTTAACTGGGTGTAGTTTGCAAGCCTGTGATTGAATTAATGCTGAGGGCTTAATTCATATTGGATTCATTTTCCTTTAAAGCGCTATTTTGCCGTTGGTAAAATAGAGTCACTTTATCGAGTAGCCAGTTAGGATCGTCAGACGGGAGATCATGACCTGCTCTAGGATGAACCATCATCGGAATACCCCAGTGCTTAGCTAATGTTTTACTGCATGAGATATCGACCAGCGCATCATTCTGGCTGCCGATAAGTAAGGTTGTAGGTGGTGGTGGTGATTCAAACTTGAAGCGGCTAGCAGCATAGAGTTGTCTCAAGGTATTGGAAGTGGAGACAGGGTTGGCTTTAGACCATTCAATCCAAGAGTCGACAAGTCCGGCGGGTGATTGGCGTGTTGTCATATCGAAAATTAACGACTCTTGCTGATCTTTTGGAATGAAGAAAAATTTCAGGATGTTGTTGTACTGTTGCCACTTAAGTCTTTTATAGAAGGGGGAGTAGTTACTAAGGCTAGAGTTAATCAGGATTGCAGAATGCACATCCTGAGGATATTTTCGCATCCACTCTAATGCAATCATTCCTCCCATCGAAATAGCGATGATATCGACACTTTCAGGTGTGAGTTCTGTCGGTATGTCGGAAGGTGACGAAGGATGAAAAGAGGTAAGTTGTGATTTTAAATCATCAACCATCGCTGAAATGCTAGTCGGAGACACCTCTTGGTGGCGGGATCCATTGCCTGCAATGTTCAATGCGATGATTTTTCGCTCGGGAAAAGCCTGTTCCAGCATATCGGCAAATCTACCCCAATGACGAGTTTCCCGAAGTAGCCCTCTAAGTAACAATATCGGACGATGGTGGGGGGCAATAGTTGCTCTATTCATAGGTGTTTTTGCGTTGATCGGGTGCATGCTGGGGATACCAAAGCAATTTTGCTTGCTGGGAAAATGTGTCATCGTCTTCACTCTGATACCAATGTTGATAAGAGTAGGTTGCGTTTATCAAAAATTCAGTAAGCGTTAAATGGGTACGAAGAACACGTTGAATTCGATGCGGCTTTACAGGGTGAAATAGGCCAATACGGTCAAGTAATTGTAACGGGTTTTTCCTTACCCAGCGCCAAGATCCCATTTCCAACGTGATAGGCAGAAGATGTTGCTGACGGCTTTCAGCGATGTCATAGAGGTAATCCCATAAGTCTCCATGACAGGTATAGTGTTTGGTTTGGGGCTCAAACAAATAATTCTGGTGGGGGAATGCATTAAAGAACATTTCCCTTAAGTGATACAGGGCACCAATCTTCGAAATAGGGTGAAGCTTGCTTCGTGCATAGGGAAACCACAACCTATCTTTAGTTCCGAAGCCGGAGTGGCAGTCCAGTGCCAAGGTAAATGGGCTCGAGTCGGTCGCCTTTAGAACTTCATTGGTTAGTGCTTGTGATTCAACTTCCATTGCCTGTTGTGCTTTGCCGCGATACCACGGGATATATTTAGATATACGATGCCCTCCAACTAACCACGCTGTTGATTCAGTGCTATCGAGCGGGGCATTTCTCATTAAATCAACATGATTACCGTTGGAGCGATAGCGTTTTGCCATCCCAACCGGGTTCAACAAAGGGATAAACACAAGCTTAATCCGATTCAGCTTGTGATGAAGGGACTCATCCCAGTGAAGGCGCTGACATAAGCTATCTAACAGGGAAATGACGACTTGACTACCTATACGCTCTAAACCATGGACACCACCCACAAAGATTAAACACGGGGAATGGCTATCAATGGCGCCTATGCTGATTTTGTAGATGGGTAAGGGGATATTATCGAGTTCGGCATAGCTCACGACATCTATAGAGGAGTTCACGTGGTGTAAAGTAGGCAGTGAATGATTTATTAACGCTTCAAGCTGCATCAGCTCGGGTAATCTTCGGTATAGGCCTTCTTTCATCAATGCGCTGTACTCCTTCGCCAAGCTCTATGATCCGATAAGGTATCTAGGCTATTAAGAATACTATCTACAAGGTATGACAAGATAATGTCAGTATAGAAGCGGCGCAATACGATGAGAATGGGGGAGGAGAGAGCAATCGCTACCAACTAGACGGAGAGCAAATGTAGTTGGCAGCAATTGCAGAGAGCATTAGTGGGATTGGCTGTATTTCTTGGCTGACTCTAATTGATACTCTTCAATATCATGTACCCATTTCGGTCGGTTGATGAATCTTGCAATCGCGAAACCCGGTAATACAAAGAAATACAGCGGTAATGCTTCATGTAAATAAGTACTGGCTAACACTTCTTCATGTGTGATGAAGTTTAAGGCAGCGAGAGCACTAAAGATTAAGCCAAGTACAACCAAAATTGCAGAGATCACCAAACCTATGCCTAATAAATCTCTCAAATAAAGCCTAGAAGCATTCATATCCATTTCCTCATACAAATGATCGAGGATAAATATACTCCTATTCATACCTTCTGTTGTGATATTGATCACATATGGAGTTCGGTTAAATCATACTTATTATTTTATTGATATAAGGCAAATTATAAGCAATTTTAGCGTTCTAGAACGTATAGCGAACACCTAACTGATAATTGGTCGTTGAGAATTTATCAATGGTTGAATATGAAAAATTAGCTTCAATTTTCATATTGTTAGAAACGTTAAATACATTCCCCAAGCGGTATTCATTAAAGGTGTGTTCAAACTGATCGGTACGGAAAGATGGTTCAACCAACCATATATCAAAAGGGGTGTAACGTAGTCCAACCTCAACACTAGCACCGGATTCGCTGTACTTTTGTTTTTTGTGGTCGAAGACTTCACCTTGCTTGAGTTCAAGGTTGGCGATACCCAAAGTTGTAAACAGCGAAACTGCCTGTGATACCGGTTGATAGAAGCCTATTCCTACATTGTGATGAGATAGTGAGAACTGGTTTCGCTTAGACAATTCGACTTTACCTGCTACGTATAATCGATGGGTAAAATTCCAGCTGCCTTTTAAATATGCGCCCGCCATGCTATCGGCGACAGACGTTTTTTCCTTGTCGTTATAGAAGTAATGTGAACTTGTGAACTCGTCGCTTAGTACCGTGTATTGGAAGCCTCCACTAATATAATCAAATTCCGTTGCCGGTTGTTGTGAGTACGCGAGTGGAGAGGTGAGGAGAAGGGAGAATAATGCGAGTGAGCTAAGTTGGATTTTCATGGGTGTATGTAAGGCAACAGGTAGATATTGTTGCCTATCATATACCTATAAAAACAATGTTCAATAACGTAAATGAACATTGTTCGTATTAAATTGTAACCGTTATTGTATCAAATGGTATACAGAGTGTAGTGGCATTATAAAACCCACTTAAACGCATTATGAAAGAATGCTTTACCATCAGTTTCAACATTATGTCCGTGAGATAAAATAATACGGTCAAATGGCCAGGTCAGGATCTCTTGTAGTGATTGCCTCAGCCTTGTTTTGTTTTGGAAGGTCCAACGCCAGTACAGGGGCATGGCGGGGTGCTGATAGCAGCCGTTGGCTAATGCCAGCGCCATAGTGAAAATATTGCTAGAAGGACGAAACCATGCAAGGGTATCACCGACGATCAAGGTGTTGGAGGTTGGATCACAAAAGATCACTTCTTCCATTCGATCGCTACCTCTTAATAATGTCTGGTATAACTGGTGCTGCCATATTTTAGGGCTGTGGGCACTGAGAGCGTCGTCAAAGGCGAGGTCTGTCCGTTTGGTTTGCAGTCCTGGTGGTGCGAAAAAATAAGCTTCAGGGTAGGCGAGCCACCATTCGGACAAAAACAAATGGTGGTTCATGTTGGGCGTTACAATCGCTTGAATGGCACCAAGTTGGCTGAGTTCAAGCTGCAATGCCGTTGTTAATTGGATCGGGGAGTGGATAAGCAGTTTGCCATTATCAAGCCTGATGACTGTCATCCTTGCGCCAACGGGAATGCCATTCAGCTTGAATGGCATATCACGAGTCCAGAGCCGATCCTTGCTCCATTCTTCCATTATGGTCATCCTTAACCAGTTGTATGGGGGCTTAGAAGCCCATCAATTTCAATAAATTTTCTGCTGTTTCAATGGCCTGTTGTCGGTTAGCGATGTTGAGCTTTTGATACAGGTTGCGAATGTGCGTTTTGATGGTCGTTGATGCTACGTCCAGCTCAGAGGCAATTTGCTCGTTGCTATATCCGGTGTAGATTAATCCCAATACCTGCCATTCACGTTGGGTTAGTGGACTGGTACGAATGAGTTCAGGGACGTCAGGAAGGTTAAGTAGCTTCTCAACAAAGTTTTCATCAAAGTGAACTGAACGGTTACGCTCCTTGCTCGTCATTTCCCTAAGTAACTGACGGGCACGGTGAAGTTCCAGTTCATTAAGCGCTTTGGTATCTACCAACTCTTGGATGAGATCACAAATCTGATTACCGTCGCAAAGGAAGATCCCAACCATGCCAGTACTGTTTGTGAGTTCAAGCGCCAGCTTCATTTGCGCCAGGGCTAAATCCCTACGCCCCTGGCGTTTACTCAATACTGCTTGCACCACTAGGTTACGGTTCTTGTCAGTGATCAGGTTGTGTTTATTACAACTCTCGTCGAGCATATTGAAGATTGACTCCGCTCGATC
>NZ_JACSOF010000217.1:0-7854 GCF_014349205.1 Photobacterium sp. BZF1 | reverse complement strand
TCGACCAGATAGCGGCGGGCATAATCTGTTAGCTGCAGGGTATCCATCCGGTCAGACACCAGATTGAGCCACATGATCACTTCCGAGCTAGCCGCTGCTTTCTGTACCTCTGGCGGGTCGGCTTCATCAGGTAAATTATTAAGAATGCCTGCTATCCGGTCACGGACGTCATTGGCAGCCGCATCGATATCACGGCCAATGGAGAACTCCAGGGTTACACTGGAGCGGCCATCGCGGCTTTGCGAGCTAATCGAGCGGATCCCTTCAAGCCCAGCGATTCTATCCTCCACCAATTGGGTGATCCGCGTTTCGACAATCGCTGCCGACGCGCCGCGGTAGCTGGTGGAAATATTCACTACTGGCGGGTCGATATCCGGGTATTCCCGCAACGGCAACCTGTCGAATGCCACCAACCCAAACACCACCAGCAGCAGGCTGATCACCGAGCCCAGCACCGGCCGGGTAACTGAAATGTCCGATAACCACATCAGCCGGCCTCCCGATAGGTGAAGCGCTCCTGTTCGCGGATCTCCACTTTTTGCCCCGGCCTTACCCGCTGGGTCCCCCGGGTGATCACCTGCTCACCCTCACGGATACCGGTCACGACCTCCGCTTCACCCCGGCGACGAAAACCCAGTTCGACTTCGCGCTGCTCTACGGCCCCTTCCTCTCCCACCACAAACAAGAAATGTTGCTGTTGTCGGGACACCAAGGCTTCCTCCGGTACCACCAATCCCTGGTGCTCGCCAACAATCAAAGACAAGGTCATCAGCATACCGGGCCTTAGCCGCAAGTCCGGATTGGCAATATCTGCCCTGATCACAATAGCCCGGGTCTGGGGATTGATGCGGCTGTCGATACTGGCGACCTGGCCTTTGAAGGTTTCATCAGGATAGGCTGCTGCACTGGCTTCGATCACCGCACCTTGGGATACCAGCCCGAGAAAGGCTTCGGGAATAGAAAAATCGAGCTTCACGGTGGCAATATCATCCAAGGTGGTGATCACCGCCCCCGGCGTCACTAGTGCACCGGGACTGATTTGGCGAAAACCCAATACACCGGAGAACGGGGCATGGATATAACGGGCAGCCAGCTCGGCCTCGTTTTGTGCCAGCACGGCCCTGGCAACCTCGATGTCGGTATAGATGGCATCAAGCTCGGAGCGGGCAATGGTGTTGCGCTTGACCAAGCCTTCGATACGCTTGTATTCACGTTGCTGCTCCTTAAGGTTGGCTTTGGCGGCCCGCACCTTGGCCTGCTGCTCGTCGGCATTGAGCGTGACAAGCAATTGCCCACGGGAAATCGACTGGCCATCTTCAAACAGCACCCGGTCCACTTTTTCGGTCACCTTGGCCGTAAGCACCACCGACTCGCGGGATTTTACAGTGCCAAGCGCTTCGACTTCACGCCGGACCAATTTCTTCTCCACCGCGGCTACCACCACACTCGGGGTAGGCATCGAACGGCCTGCTGCCGCCCCGGGAGATAAATATTCTTTGTAGGTGATGGCGCCCGCCAGCACAACGAGAAGCAATAAACTGATCAGAGTCCCTTTCAATCGCACGCAGTATCCTTCTGAGGGAGGGGAGAATTACAGCTGATATAGTCAGTATAGAAAGGGAGATAAAGGTCGGCGCGGATTGGGCAGATTTAACCAGAAATAGCAGGCAAAAAAAAGCGAGCCGGTCGATGGCTCGCAAAATAACTCATATATTGCATTCCGAGAGGGTGACTAGGAAATCCCAGTATCCTTACCAGTGAAAACCTAACTCTCGAAAGGGACAAAGGTTATATCCGCTTTCCATTTTGCCCGAGCACGGCGTGCTGGTGTCAGGAAAATGTCAGGAATAACAAAGCAATGTTCACCTATGAGGTAATGGTTCCACTTTTGATGAAACCTTCAAGGCATAAACCGGTATTTCAGGGAGCAACACCCACCAGGCATTCCTATTTAGTTGAATTAAGTGATGTATTTTTAATCAAAGGTGGCCCCTAACGATAGGTAGAAGGAATTCTGCCCGTCTTCTGCCATGCCGTAGGCGAGGTAAACAGGCCCCACCGGTGTATCTAGGCCCAAAAACAGACTGCCTGCAGATAAACTGGAGTCAAAATCGATATCCGACTGATCATCCCATACCCCGCCACGTTCCAATGAGCCGCCAATGTATACAGGTATCGATACTGCACCAAAATTGTTATCCAATAGGCGATAGCTATAGACCAAGGCTCCAAATAACTTGTACCGACCATTGAGTTCGTAGCGGTGATAGCCAGACAGGTTGAACAAGCCCCCCAAGTCCTGCACATAGACAGGTAACAGGTCATCACCGTCATACCCACCGGCTTGGAAGGTCGTCACTAGGCTGTGCCTGTCATGGCTCAGCGGCTTGATCAGTTTAAGCTGACCATACACACTGTCACTCGATATCGTTTCTTGGTCGTTGACAGAACTGCGGCTCGAACCCAGCCCGAACTCAGTCCTGAACATCACTCCTTCACGGGGGAAGAACAAGCTGTCCAGATCATCATAGACAAATGAAACATATGGCCCATGGACAGAGTAGTCCTGGCTATTGTTCACGTTGATTTCTTTGACCTCACCTGTCCCGCCCCGGTAGCCCACAGCCAGAGAACTCCACGGCTGGAGGTTCCAACCCAGTTCGGCATAGCCGCTGTAGACGCTGTATTCGGTTTCGGCGCTACTGCCCGGCTCCCGGCCAATAAGATCAGCCTGCTCCTTGGACAAAATAAACTCCCGCACCTCACGGTTCCAGTTCACGCCAAACGAGGTATAGCTATTTTTCTGGTAGTCGAGCGGGAAATAAAAGCTGGTGTCAATCTTCTTCCAACTGCCCAGTTGCCATTCAAACTGCCACTCGCCCCCTTTGTCAGTGAGGTTGGTATAGATGTATTGGGTACCAAAGGCAAAATCAGACCGGTTGGCAAAATCGTCCTCGAAGGCAAACTTGAGGTTGAGGTATCCCGGCCCCCAGGATTTCTCGCGAACATCCATCACCAAGACATTTTCATCACCCTGTTGCTCAATTTGATAAGTGATCCGCTCAAACACATCCTGTCTGTTGAGCCTTTTCACTGCATCATCCATCTCATGGTTGGCGATCACCCGGCCAGCATCGAGATCCATGACTTCAAGCAGGGCCTGATCAGAGCGTCGGGTATGATTGGCAACTTCAATTCGGTCAATATAATAAGCCGGGCTTGCCTGTACTTGGGCACGTCGGTCGAGTTTTTCACGCAGGTAGGCTTGATAGTCAGACTCGGACAACTGATAACGTTTGAGTTCGGGCAGCGCATCCAGGGCGACTTTGCGCCCGGCGACATAGGCCTGCTCCATTTTGTCGAAATCAGGCGCCAGCATGAAAGAGACATCTGGCTGGAGGTACACATCCCCCTCCCCCATCAGCGCCATTTGCTGATCGGAACTGGTGTTGGTCATAAAAGTGGTCAGCTGACCAATGATATTAAACGCACTGTTGAGCTGTTGCTCTTCAAACAATGCATCACGAAGATCAACCGCGATAATGGTCTCGGCCCCTAGGGCCTTGGCTGCATCGACCGGCATATTATTAACAATCCCACCATCAACCAAGATCCGGTTATCAATCCGTACCGGTTGCAAAGCCCCGGGGACTGTCATCGATGCTTGCATAGCCGTCGCTAGGTGGCCACTGTCCAGCACAACCGGTTTTACGTTTACGATATCCGTCGCTACTGCACGGTATGGGATTGCCAACAGATCAAAGCTTGCCAAATCAGGTAGGTTGTCGGTGAGGTTGCCCAACAAGGTTGCCATCCCCTGCCCCTGGAAGGCGCCCGGTTTGGACTGGTAGTTCCCTTTTAGATCTATCCCGATATCGGTATAGATTTGGTAATTGTCATTTTGCTGCTTGCGCCTGAGTTCCAGGTCATTTCGGCCGACACGATCCTCATAGCCACTCAGCCAATCCGCAGACATCGTTTTGCGCCTGACCTCCTGGGCCGACAAACCCATCGCATACATGCCGCCGACATAAGCCCCCATACTGGTGCCGGTGATCACATCGACTGGGATCCGGTTCTCCTCAAGCACCGATAACACCCCAATATGGGCCGCCCCCTTCGCGCCGCCTCCGCTGAGCACCAGCCCGATCTGCGGACGGGAGTCATCCGCAACCGCATTGAAGGTTCCCGCGAACACACCGACCAATGCAAGCAGCACCCCGCCCTGCCGGTGCCGACATATTTTCAGCCACTCCATGACATATCCTATTGATTGGATTAATAGCAATAATATACCCAAGTTAGCTGAACATGAGGCATAAAAAAATCCGGCCAGCTGGTGCTAACCGGATTTTTTATTATTCAAAAGCGAGGGTTTAGCTTCCGCTGGCAATGTCATCCAGCGCATTCATCACCTGTTCGTTGATATGGCCTTCGAACACCAGCTTGCAGACTTTTCGCCTCACCGCCAGCCCCGATATCAGGCGCTCAATCGACAAATGGCCTTCGTCATGTTGGCTGTTGTACAACTCGATAGTTTTGCTCAGGGTCTCGTAAGGGACCACCTCGCCGCTGACCCTCAACCAGTCAAGCTTCTCCAGCAAGCCGTGGCACTCTTCGCTGATAGAGGCAATAGAATGTCCACTCATTGCTGATAACGCCGTAATACTGCGTTGCAGGGCCTCTGAAGAGGTATACTTTGACAGGGTAATAGTTAACTCATCAGCATTGATCTCTACCAAATGCTTGCGCAACTTCACCCGGCGGCCCAACCGTCCCTTCGGGCGGCTTTCTTTCCGCTGGATAGGTTCAAATTCACCGTCAATAATCTCGGAAAGCTGATCAAGCTCCTGCTTAGGCAAAATTTCATTGCGCAACGGGTTCGGCATGGTCGGCGCCATGGTCCGCTTGCCCTCGTTGGTGGTTTTCGCCCGTGAGAAACGGATAACTTCATCGACATCACACCGAATATCGATTTGGTAATCACAGTAACGCTTGCCTTCCTCATGCGGAGTGATGGTCAAGTGGTAACCCCAGAGGTTAACCGCAAAAACATGATCAGTGATCTTGTCATCCGCCAGCTTGCGCAGCTCACGGATCAAATCGGATGAAAAACGGCGCCATTCGATATTGCGTGCCAATTTCTGGTTCAGCTCGCTAAGCATCATCGAGTCATTGAGACGGCGCGACATTCGGCTTCGGAAGAAGGAATACAGCTGGAAGACCAGAGTGTGCTGACGCAAGATTTCTGGCGGGAACAGGAAGAAATAGTCCCGGGTCAGTAACTCATCGAAGAACGAAGGTTCCCATACCAAGATATACAGATTCGGTTTGATCCGGATCTCGCCGTCATCACCTTCCTTTGGGGCCTCCTCGGACGCCGTTATGGTACGGGCAAGGAAGCGGAAACGGTCACTCTTGAACCCTTCAGGCATATTCTCACTCATCCAGCGCCCAGTGAGTTCATGCAATTGAAAGTCAGTAAATTCAATACGATCGATACTTTCACGAATTGAGTCACGAGCCGGACCACTGTCTTTCTTGCCGCGCAAGGCCAGAATATCCGTGATGTATACAGGCGTTTTGTTACCCATATTGCGCGACTGGATTTCATAGTCCGCAATGTGGTGATCATGATATTGGACCGTCAGCGTGAATAGGGCAAAAAGGGTCATTAGATCATCAACCGTCATGATCGACTTTGAAGATCGTGTCTCGATGATCGCCTTGGTGCCGCTGATGGCAACCATTGATTTCTGGTAGCTTTTCTTGGTCCGCGGCGGGGCAAGCGCCTGATCAATGATCCCTGCCCAGCTGGTGGGGGAGATCACTATCTGATCCGCCTCGTCAGGCATCGTCGGTGGGGTACCCAAACCATGTTCACTCAGCAGTTGGCGATTGACATGGTTCTGGGCCAGGGCCTTGGAGCGTTTTTGTTTCTCTTTCGCCTTGGATTGTTCTGAATTCAGGCTGCCAGTGCCAAGCTGGGAGATCAGCATTGCTGGGTTGATGAAATGATGCAACATGGTTTTACCCGCCAAGCCCTCTTCGAACCTAACAGGTTGTTGTTTGAACAAGCCAATATTCACTGCTGCCCGCAAGCGCTGCTGGATTGCAGCCCGGGTCAGCTGGCCCTCTGTGGCTTCCACTAATTCTGTTGTTGAAACCATTCCATCATGGCTAGACAGCCCACGTAATGAAATTAAATTCAGCAACTCAATAATACTTTTGGTGACACCTTTGAAGTGTTGGTATTGCGGAAGCCAGTCGATCAAGTTAGCCGGGATCGAAAACAAATGCCCGTCTTTGTGGGATCGTGGAGCGGGGATCAATATCTTGTCAGTATTCTTATTGTTAGCTGAAAGCGCGGAGTTCATTTGTCATTAGCCGTAGATACATCATTTTTCCGTAAAAGATTAATAGAAATAAAACAAGAAAGAAAGCTCTTTTATTGGCTTTTTTTAAACTGATCTTTTTGATTATTTTGATCTTATTGATTAAGTGATCTTATGATCTGGCGATTAAAATTAGCCTAACTGCCTGAAAGTTATAGAAATAAAAAAACAGGTGATCGAAAGCATGATCATAAGGATTCTGGAAAAATGATCAACGCTTTCCTGAAACGATGATCAAACAAGGGCTGGAAATATGATCATCATCAATCTGCAAACATGATCATCATCGCTATGAAAACATGATCATGGTGTCCTCACAGGTTATCCACAGCCAGTTTTTAAAGTGTGGGTATAACGGCAAGGTTTAACGGCTACAGTCACGGTTTGGACAGGCAATTTTGCCTTTTTGAGGCCGGAAAAATGATCATGGATATGTCATTCGAGGGGTTTTCAGGCCTATTAGGCGATATTGCTTGGGAGTGGTGATGTAATTTTGAGCAAAGTCGATTTGACACTTTCCGTATTCTACTCTGGTTTTAACATGTGTCCGGCATGGATAGATGATCAAGATGTTGGTTATGCATTTCAATTTTTGATTAAAGTGGCGATTTACAGGCCATTAGGCCTTCTTCCTAGTGGATAATTATGCGCTAAACCCTTATCAGACCTACACTGACCGTAAATTGGCCTTGAATTTACATGCTTTCGGGGCATTGGCAATAATATCCGATTTACACCCTTCCTCGCTTGATCATTTTTCCGATCCATTCGTCGCGATGCCAGCAACAACGCACTGCCCTATTTTGCCTTGATCATGCTTCGTGATCGGGCGTGTAAGCAAGGAACGATGATCAAGATAATGTAGGTTGGTTTTCAGAAAGATCATGGGATTGGCCAATTTCATGCTGATCGTTTTGTTCTTTGATACCGGGGATTATACGATCATAATGAAATTGAGCGATTTCATCCTCTTTTTGGCTTGTTTCGTAAATTAACCGTTGAATACAGAATTTGGTATGAAATGTAGTCAGACTTGCACCCACCGTAAAATAGCCACAAATTCTCACGCTTCCGGTAAAAATCACTCAAAAGTGGATTTACATTGTAAAATAGTGACGCTGTAACACTTTTATTTTTTCACTTAATTCAAGCAAATCACCCCCGATAGCTGTGTAATTTTCATTGGGAATCGTCGGTTTTTTGCTCTTGTTAAAGCTTTATGCTGAGATAAATATCACATGGTGTTGTTCAGCTTTTTATTGTTTTGGTGTTTTTTTGCTGTACAATAAAACAAAATGTTTCAAGGTGAATAAAGACAATGAACAGGGAACAAACCATAGACAACTTGCTCAATATCGCCGAGCAGACGAAGCAGGTCCAGGCGGACCGTATTGAGATTGTATTGGAAGAGCGCCGCGAAGAAGCGTTTCCCCCAATGTCGAAGGCATTGATGGAAAGC
>NZ_JACSOF010000216.1:0-7951 GCF_014349205.1 Photobacterium sp. BZF1 | reverse complement strand
GTTTTAAGTAGATTTATTATACATTCCAAGTTGCTGTTTTCTAATTTATAAATCTATTTTAAAGAAGTGGATATTAAAGAATAAGATATATTATGAAATATTATTAATGATATATTTCCATTGAATTCATTTCTCGTTTGCGTTTGATTATCAATGCCAATGTCCAGTAATGGTAGGGGTTTATGTCATTAATGGCCGATTTTATCTCATATCCAATATTATATTTCTGTACATATTTCATGTTTGTTGCTCAAAAAATACGTGCTTGCATTAATTTATTATCACATAGTGTCTTAAATTGATGGGGATCATTAATTTGTGACTATTACTACTTTAGTATCAGCCGCATAATAAATAACTAAAACAACCCATTTTGATTTGTATTGTTTTTATAAAACAAATCGCAAATGGATGGTTTTACTCCTCATTCATAATGGTCGCAATATGAAAAACTGGATAAACGAAGCAATTCTTTCGCCAATGAAGCGCCGTAGCTTTATTAAGTGGAGTGCCGCTGTTGGGGGTGCTGCAGCTACTGTCGGTTCTGGCCTTCCGCTAAAAGCGGTTGCTAAAACTAAAGAAGAGGTTGCAGGCGAGACAAACACAGTTTGGTCTGCCTGTATGGTTAACTGTGGTAGCCGCTGTGCGCTTCGCGTACATACCAAAGATGGTGTAATTACCCAGATCGAAACGGATAACCGTGGTGACGACAGCGAGTTTGGTAAACACCAAATCCGTGCGTGTCTGCGTGGCCGTTCTATCAAGCACCGTGTTTACAACCCAGACCGCCTTAAATACCCAATGAAACGTGTCGGTGAGCGTGGCGAAGGGCGTTTCGAGCGTATCAGCTGGGATGAAGCGCTGGACTTGATGGCTGACAAGCTGAAGTACACCATCAAAGAGTATGGCAACGACTCTATCTTTATTACTTACGGCTCGGGTACCCAAGGCTACCGTACTGACGGTAAGGATTGCTTCAAGCGACTATTCAATATGATGGGTGGTTTCCTCGACTATTACGGAAACTACAGCTGGGGCCAGATCATGTTCGCCCTGCCATTCACCTACGGTGACAAAAAGGCAGCAGCTTACGGCTCTTATACCACAGAGATTGAAAATGCAGAGCTGTTGGTCATGTTTGGCTACAACCCTGCAGAAACGCGTATGAGTGGTGGCGGTGAAATCCACGAGCATATCTCAGCACAACGTAAGAAAAATGTCCGTACCATCATCATCGACCCTCGCTACACAGATACCATGCTGGGTAAAGAAGATGAGTGGCTAGCGATTCGTCCAGGTACTGATGCCGCTTTAGTTGAAGCTATCGCGCACGTACTGATCACTGAGAACCTAGTGGATCAAGCGTTCCTAGACAAATACTGTCAGGGCTATGACGAGAAAACGTTGCCAGCAAGTGCGCCTGCAAACGGCCACTACAAAGCGCATATCTTGGGTCAAGGTCCTGACGGTATCGAAAAGACGCCAAAATGGGCGGCAGGTATCACGGGTATCCCTGAGAAGAAGATCATCCAGCTTGCTCGCGAAATCGGTACAGCTAAACCTTGTTTCATCACTCAGGGGACCGGTATCCAGCGTCAGGCGAACGGCGAGCAGACTTCTCGTTCTATCGTTATGCTGCCAATCCTAACCGGTAACATTGGCCTTCCGGGTACCAATACCGGTGATATGCCAGCTAACTACGGTTACCCAGCGCCGCGTATCCCTGTGGGTACTAACCCTGTGAAAGTCAAAGTCCCGTTCTTCAAGTGGAGTGATGCGATTTGGCGCCACGAGGAAATGACCGACAAGACTGACGGTATCCAGGGTGACGAGCGTATGCGTACGCCAATCAAGTTCATTCTTGCATACTCTGGTAATGTATTGATGAACCAGCATGCGGATCTAAACCGTAATGCAGAAATCATCAAAGATGAGTCACTGGCTGAGTTTATCGTGGTATGCGACAACCATATGACGGCATCTGCACGCCATGCTGACCTATTGCTACCTGATGTAACGACTATCGAAAACAATGAAGTTAGCTCTGATGGTTACTCATCGGGCTCGATGGCAGGCCTATGGCCGCTAGTTCGTGCAATTGAGCCGCTTTACGAAACGCGCAGTGCCTACCAAATGTGTGCGGAACTATCTAAGCGTTTTGGTTTGTACGAGCAGTTCACCGAAGGCCGCAGCCGTGACGAGTGGCTTGAGTACCTTTACGCTGAGCGTATGAAGCAAGACCCGAACATTCCTTCCCTTGAGCAGTTGCGTAAAGAAGGTCCATATACCGTAGTTGCGCCGAAAGAAGGCCGTATTGCGCTGGAAGATTTCCGCAAGGATCCAGAGGCAAACCCAGTTGGCACGCCTTCAGGCCGTATCGAGATCTACTCGACCAAGCTTGAAACGATTGCCAAAGAGTGGGAGTTGAAAGAAGGCGATGTCATTACGCCACTTCCGCAATACGTAACAACTTGGGAAAGCCATTTGGATCCAAAGACCAAGGAATTCCCTCTTCAGCTATTTGGTTATCACACCAAAGGCCGTACTCACTCGACGTACCACAACATCCCGTGGCTACGTGAAGCGGTATTTGATGGTATTTGGATGAACCCGCTAGATGCTGCGAAACGCAACTTGAAGAGCGGTGATTTCGTTAAAGTTTGGAACGACCGTGGTGAAATCCGCGTCGCAATCAAAGTGACTCCTCGCATCATGCCGGGTGTGACTGCCCTAGGCCAAGGTGCCTGGTATAGCCCAGACAAGAAAGGTGTCGACCAAGGCGGTTGTATCAACTCGCTGACGTCACAGCGTGCAACACCGTTATCGAAAGGTAACCCACAGCACACCATTCTAGTTGAAGTAGCCAAGGCCTAAGGAGAAGCGTAAATGACTCAATATGGTTTCCACGTTGATACCAGTAAGTGTACTGGCTGCAAAACGTGTCAAGTATCTTGTAAAGACAGAAGTGACCTACCAGTAGGTGTTAACTGGCGTCGTGTATATGAATACGCGGGCGGTGACTGGGTGCAGCATGAAGATGGTACGTTTACCAACGATGTGTTTGCTTACTACATGTCTATTAGTTGTAACCACTGTAGCAACCCGGCATGTACCAAGGCTTGTCCGACAGGCGCAATGCACAAGCGTGAAGAAGACGGTCTGGTTGTGGTAGATGGCGATGTGTGTGTAGGTTGTCGTTACTGTGAAATGGCTTGTCCTTACGGTGCGCCTCAGTACGATCCTGAGAAGAAACACATGACTAAGTGTGACGGCTGTTACGAGCGTATCGGTACAGGTCAGAAGCCGGTTTGTGTTGAATCTTGCCCGCTACGTGCGATCGACTTCGGCCCTATCCATGAGCTACGCGAGAAGTACGGTGCCCGTGCGGATATCGCACCATTGCCGGATCCACGTTTGACCAGCCCGAACCTTATTGTCAGCACTTGCTCAAACAGCAAGTTGAGCGGCGATACCAAGGGTAGTATCCAGAACCCAACGGAGGTGGGCGCATGAGCCAGTTATCTCTAGTTTTCTTTACCGTACTAGCTCAAGCTGCTGTCGGTATGTTTATTGCGCTTGGCTTGGTTGAAATGCTGTTCAAGCCAAACGCAAAGACAATGACCCGAAGCTTTATCGCGGTTTTTGTATTGCTAGGTATCGGTGCAGTGGCTTCTGTGACTCACCTAGGCCAGCCGTTCCGCATGTTCAATGTCATGTTCGGCTTGGCACACGGTAGTGCGTTGAGCTTGGAAATTGTTGGTTTGAGCCTGTTCGGTGGTGCGGGAGCAGCATACACAGGTATGCGCTTGTTCAACCTGATGCCTGCAATCCGCAAACTATTGCTACCGGTTGCTATGGTACTGGGTGTGGTATTTATCCTAGCGATTGCTAATGTGTACACATTGGCGACAGTCCCGACTTGGAATACACCATTTACTTCGTTCCAGTTCCTAATGACTGCTGCGGTACTTGGTCCGATTGCTGCCGCAGTGATGCTTCGCGCTCAGTCAGGCGGTATGGGGGAGCTTGGTGCAAAGGCAGACCGTACGCTTGCTGTTTCAGCAGCCGGTTTTGGCCTTATCGCCTTGATGGGCTACGCTGCTTACTTGGTCTGGCTAGGTCAGTTGAACGTTCACGTTAACCCGTTCGAAGTGGTGGATTACTCTTTCCGCTTGGCACTAGCTCGTGTTGGTTTGCTGCTGGCTGGTGTATTATTCTGGCTAGTAAGTGCCGTGAAGGGTAACAGCACGGCTAAACATGTCGCGATTGCCAGCTTTGTACTTGTATTGGTATCAGAGTTCATGGGCCGCGCTTTCTTCTATGATGTCTACATCAGTGCTAGCTCAGGCATGTAATTGCTTGTGACAGCAACCTAAGTGAGCGTCGAAGCAACTTCACTATTTGATTAAGCAAGGAAGGCTGATTATTCAGCCTTCTTTTTTGGAAAAAATATGACCGAACAACAATACCAGACTATCGCAGGCTTATCGCTAGTTAGCCGCTTCCTTTACCAAGCACTTCACCAGTCGCCAACGGCTGAATTTATTGATGCTATTTACCAAAATGACCTTATTGGACAGTGGCCGTTAGATGCCGATAACGACTCGGTTGAGAAAGGCCTTGAATTATTGGGCAATAAGCCAGAGCTCAAACCTTTAACAGATGACTTCCAGGCTCTTTTCATTGGCCCGGATGTCCTTAGAGCGGCCCCTTGGGCATCGGTATACTTGACTGAAGAGCAGACAATCTTTGGCCAGCCAACTTTGGCGATCAAAGCTTTTTATTCTCAGTTCGGTATCGAGATTGATACTGGTGAGCGCGAGCCAGAAGATCATATCGGTTTGATTTTTACATTTCTGGCTCACCTAACCGAACTGGCTTTGCAGCAAGAGGTCGATGAAAACAAACCATCGCCGATTTTATGTGCTCTGGAAAAATTCCTTAGTGAGCATGTACTGACGTGGGCGCCGCGTATGTTGCATATCATGCGCGAGCAGGCAGAGACAGATTTTTACCGTGGTATCAGCTTCGCTGCGGAAGGTACGCTGCGCCAGTTTGCCCAGCTAGTCAAAGCTGATTATCGAATTGTAAAACTGTACCGTTAAGTCGTTGTAATATAGGTAGCTAAGTGAGCCCGTTGGGGCAGGGTATATCAGTTAAGGCAGGGCAGGTCATTGCAAGAAAAAAGCGAGAAGTATTACAAAGCGGTGCTGGAGCACAAGCAAGTGAGTCGTCGGGGGTTATTTAGAGGTTTGTTGGGTGGGGTGAAGAAAACTCATCACGCCGCAGTGCTGGAACCTTTTACACGTAAAGTCGCCCGTCCACCACAAGCCGTTGATGAAACACTGCTAGCTAAGCTCTGCGATGGCTGTGGAAAGTGTGAGAAAGCCTGTCCGCAGCAAGTCATTTCTATGATTGATGGGATGCCCGAGCTGAACTTAGATTGCAATTACTGCACTGATTGCGGTGAATGCCAGAAAGCTTGCCCAACCAAAGCGCTATCGAACAATGTAGCCTCAACAGGGATGGTTCCTGTTTTCAGCGCTGCCTGCCGCCGTGTTTTGCATGGCTACTGCGACATGTGCGCAGAAGAATGCCCGAAACAAGCTATTGATCTTAGTGAAAAGCGCCCTGCGGTAATCAAAGAAAGCTGCACAGGGTGTGGCCAGTGCCGTTCTTCTTGCCCTATGGGGGCGATCAGTTTTGAATTAACAGCTATACAGCCTATTCCAGTTCAGGGGTAACGCGATTTACCTGAAACAGTAAAAATAAAAGCGGCGAGTATCCAACTTTGGGCACTCGCCGCTTTTTTATATGTCAGTAAAAGGCGGAATTAGCTGCCGTAATACATACAGATACGGCTACCATCAACTTCTTGGATTTTGAATGGGATATTGTAGATATCTTCCATGATTGACTGTTGGATGACCTCTTCAACCTTACCGCTTTTGATCACTTCACCTTTTCGCATCGCAACGATGTTATCTGAATAGCAAGATGCAAAGTTAATGTCGTGGATAACAATCACCACGGCCTTGTTCATCTTGTGGGCAAGTCGTCGGATAGTCTGCATGATTTCGACAGAGTGCTTGATATCCAAGTTATTGAGTGGCTCATCGAGGAAAATGTAGTCAGTATCTTGTGCGACCACCATGGCGATGAATGCCATCTGACGCTGGCCGCCACTTAGCTGATCGAGGAACTTATCCTGAATATCGGTAATATCTAGATGGCCAAGCGCTTCATCAATGATACGGTTATCTTCATCTGTCAGGCGGCCTTTACTATGCGGGAAACGGCCAAAGGCCACCAACTCACGGATGGTGAAGCGCATATTAATGTTATTAGACTGGCGTAGCACTGCAAGGCGTTTGGAAAGCTCTTGGGTATCCCACTGTGAGAGTGGTTTGCCCGCAATCAATACCTCACCGGCATCACTTTCCGTCAGGCGGCTTGCCATTGAAAGCAAGGTACTTTTACCCGCGCCATTCGGACCAATAATCGAAGTCACTTCTCCTAATGGGAATAGGGCACTCGCCTCACTAACCACCAAGGTGTCGTTATATTTTTTTGAGAGTCCAGTTAATTTAATCATGATAAATCAAAACTTATTACGCATTAGAAGGAAGAGGAAGTAGCTACCACCGACAAAGTTGATGATGACGCTTATGGTGGTATCGAAGGCAAAGACCTTCTCAATCAGCCATTGGCCACCGACAAGAAGCACTATCGACATAGTACTGGCCGCCAGCATCAAGAAGCGGTGGTGATAACTGCGAAACAATTGGCGGGTGAGGCTAACGACGATCAAGCCGAAAAACAGTACAGGGCCAACCAAAGCCGTAGAAATAGCAACCATGACAGTTATTACCATCATGACCTGCATCGTCACCTTATGGGTATCAACCCCAAGGCTTTTGGCGTTGTCCGTCCCGAGCCAGAACACATCTAGCTTGTTGGAAAGAGAGAACAACAACGCAAGGCAAATACCGAGAGGGATAATCGACCAGTAAACCAATTGTCCGTTAACGTTATTGAAACTGGCGAACATGGTGTTTTGCAAATTTGCAAATTCATTCGGGTCCAAGATCATGGTAAAGAAATTGGTCACGCTGCTAAACAAGCTCCCGCAGATGATACCAATCAGCAGCAAGGTGAAGACATTGCTATTGGCCCTGCGGAAGTAAAGGCTAAACAGCAGCATAGAGAAGCCGCTCATGGTTAGCGTTGTCAGCAGGAAATTGACCTTCGCATCGGCAAACCACACACTCATACTGCCGAACATCACCACGATAATCACTTGAATCATCACATAGAGTGAATCGAAACCCAGAATCGAAGGCGTCAGAATACGGTTGTTGGTAATGGTCTGAAATACCAGTGATGAGGTGGAAATTGCAACGGCTGCTAGCACAATCGCCATCACCTTCGGCAGGCGTAAAGACAGGAAGAATTGATAGTTCTGTGCGTTGAGGCCCTGACCAATGAAGTAGGCAGTAATGAGTAACCCAAATACCGCAAGCAGGGAAACTTTAATACCATCACGCATTGGATTTATCCTTCAGAACGAGAGCAATGAAGATAGCCCCACCGAAAATACTGATGATCATCGAGATAGGCATTTCATAAGGGAAAATAATCAAGCGACCAAGAATGTCGCAGGCCAGTACCAGCACCACACCCCAGTAAGCTGTCCAAGGTAGGTTACGGCGCATGTTATCGCCCATATAAACAGCGACCAGGTTAGGGACAATGAGGCCAAGAAACGGAATAACACCGACGATCATCACTACCGTTGAAGCAAGGATGGCAACAATCAATACGCCGATAAAGACAATTTTCTGGTAATCCAGGCCGATATTCTTGGCAAAGCTCTCACCGACACTGGCAGCGCTGAATTGGCTGGCGAAGTAGTACGCAACCATGCAGGCGGGTAGGGCAAGATATAGGA
>NZ_JACSOF010000215.1:0-8180 GCF_014349205.1 Photobacterium sp. BZF1 | reverse complement strand
ATGCTTTTTCTATTGCATCTATCATTACAGTATCGGTTGGATTCGTTCTGCTTGAGAAAACAGCAACCACCTCACCTTGCCTGTCGATAATATATTTATAAAAATTCCATTTTGGCGTAATTCCCGTTTCATTAGCTAAATGTTTAAATACAGGGTTGGCATTGTTTCCTTTAATATTTGTCCTTTCAACCATAGGGAAAGTCACCCCATAATCGAGATAGCAGACCTTGGCCGTATTCTCTTCACTACCACGGTCTTGGTTAAAGTCATTGGAAGGGAAGCCAATCACAGAGAAGCCTTTATCCTTGTAGTTTTGGTAAACGGCCTCAAGTTGTTCGAACTGCGGTGTAAAGCCACACTGGCTGGCCGTATTGACCACAACAAGTACCTGCCCTGCAAATTGATCGCACAGTTTGACTGATTCGGTAGAGTTCAGCTTATTAAACTGCTGATCAAACCAAGCACCGCATTCCGTCTGTGCGCTTAACTGTGCTTCTGCTTTTATCGATGGTGTATACAAAGCAGCAGTGGTAGAAATTATGCCCAAGAAACAAGCTACAACCGATTGGCGGTAAGTTTGACCAACAAGTTGTTTCTGCTCTATGCAATGGCTTCGACTCATAACTCGCTCCAAAATCTCGCTGATGGAAATGTGGCAATAAAACATATATTTGAGTACGCCACTTTCCCAACGCATGATCACCACCTGCTCGTTAATTAATCATATACCCTACAATCCCTTTAACCATACCGCGACCTCCATTACACTTGCCTTGTTAAAAATGCAGTAACACGCCGAAGGACAGTTCGAATGCCACAAGTAAACATTGTTCCAAACCCTCAAATTGCCATCATCTTCAAAGGTTGGGCAGAAGACTGGGCCAAAGAAGGTCAGACTAACCAAAAAGACATGGCCAACAAGTTCCACACCGTTTACCGAATTGCGGCAGACATGTTTATCAAGGGCGGTGAAGTCGATATGGAGTTTTTGTCGGCACTGTTCGAAGACTGTAAGCAGAAGCTTGAAAATGCCCAGGCAATGAACGCCAAGGTTAAGGCTGCCCTAAACGAAGATGACGAGCGAGCACAGGCAATCATCCAAAAGATCACCCACACCGCGCAAGATGCTGCCCATGTAGTTCGCTACCTTGGCCAGCTATTGAAACCATCAAACTAGCCTGTTGGTTGAATGCAAAAAGCGATACCTGCAAAGTTGCGGGTATCGCTTTTCAATGACTCAAACAAGGATGATGATGACTCCATCATCAGATCAGTTAAGTGAATCTCTCCACTTAACCAGTGCATAGATGTGCTCTGGACCAATACCACAGCAGCCGCCTATGACTGTGGCTCCTGCTTCTCGCCAACGCTTAGCGAATTCAAGATAATCTTCAGGGGATAGTTCTCGCATCGCTTGCAAGGTGTCGTTAGCCTGATGATCTGACTTTATCGGGGTAAAGTTATTTGCATAAGCGCCAAGATCAAGCTCTTGCCCGTGTTCAGCCATGACAGACCTAGCCTCTTTAATCGCCTGCTCCATCGCTTCTGGCACTGAACAATTAAACAAAATGCCTGCGCCACCAGCTTTGCATACACGTTCAGCGGCGAGTTTTACCGGCTCGCCAGAACGCAACCTGGCCTCCCCTTCACCATCATCAAGGGTGAAAGCGTAGTAACAAGGCTTGTGGGTTTGAGCCAATACCTTTTGGATTGCCGCTAACTCTTCAAGGCTAGAAATAGTCTCAGCTATCCAAAGATCAGCATACGGATCTTGCGCTTTGAAAAGGGAAGTAAATATATCAAGAGCTTCATCAGGCTTGAATAAGTCTGGCCGGTAGCTGCCGAATGCTGGCGGGATGCACCCTGCAACGAGCACATCCTTCCCGCATTCTTGTACTGCAGATTTGGCAATCGCTGCAGCCTCGCCGGCTAAACGTGGACCATCAGATACATACAACTCCTCGCCTAAGTGAAAAGGAACGCAGGCATAACTGTTGGCAATAATAATTTCAGCCCCACTCTCGATAAAACGTTGGTGGGCCTGAAAGACATGCTCTGGTGATTCGATAAGTGCCTGAGCACTCCATAAAGGCTGAGAAAATGGCGCGCCAATACGTTTGAGCTCCCTGCCCATTCCGCCATCAAGTATGGTTAGTTTCTTCATTGTCAGCCCTATACAACTTAGCTATTTGTTGTATTGAACCATAATATCAACCAAATGTGTTTTAAAACTTCTTCACAACGCCCATGAGAAAGCCACAACGTACATAAAAAATCCGAGTAAGCCTCTTGAGCGCACTCGGATTCATGACATCAATCTACCAACAGAAACACTGATGCTATTTACTGCTCTGTGTGTAAGCGATATTGAGTTCATCCGCCAATCGATAACCCGCTTGGGTTAGTCGTTGTTTTACCAGTTCAGTTCCTTTCTGGTAATACTCCTCGGACGGCTTGGTGTCTTTCTCGACACTATAACCAAAGTCGGCTAACGCATAGCTTTCCTTGACCCACAAATCAACGTCAGCCACTTCACCCAGCGCCATATTGCCTTTCGGGAAGTCTTGCTGCAGCGAGGCGGCAAAGTCGTGGATATTATGCTTCGCATCCAGCATCCCCATGCCACTATCCCACAAGTGGTGAAGGTCTTTCTGCGGTACATCCAAAGTATGTTTATTGGCACCTAGGTCGGTTACACATGCATTTTGGCTCAAGCTCTGGGAGATGGAGTGCATTGGCTGGTGTGAGTCGCCAGCTACATGGCTCATGAACATTAAGCTCGCTGCTTGCGGATCATGCTTGAAGTCTTCGAACAGGTAACTTGTCACTAACTTGATATTCGGAGTGTGGACAAAATCGCATTGGCTGCTGGCTGGATAAGTTTGGTTTATGTAATGCCATGCACCGGTTTCTTTCTCTTCCCACTGATTCAGTGATGCAGGAATTGTCTCGCCCATTTGCTGCCAAACCTGCTCAGCCGGCACTTTGCGGATCAGATCCGGTACCATCGCTAATTTGGCAAACTGACTCGCGCCTTCAAAGCTGTCCATTTTCTGCTGAACATCTTTTGGCATCGACTGGTAAGCCTTACCGGCAAGCTCATCCACTTGCACTTTCACCGCTTCATCCAAATTCTGGTAGGCAATTTCCGCCACAGTAACATGACCTTGATAGTTCCAAGCCATGGCTGAAGTCGGTGCTAGCGCCAACGCTGCCATTGCAGAGGCAACAAGAGTGATATTTTTCATAGCTGACCACATTTACATTTTGTTACATTCGGCGCTACTTTGCTCTTCTGAAAAGTGATGGTCAAGGAAATATCCCTAGTAAGCATCTAATTGAGCACGTAATCGATTAACCCGGGTTAAAACGCTCACTTATCACACAAACCGTTCTAACCAACATCAGCTAGGATTGATGGAGAAATACATGTGCCAACGGGTATTGAATGCAGTTAGATAATTTCGATTTAAACCTTTTGAAAGTTTTGGTTGTGCTTTTACAGGAGAAAAACACCAGCAAGGCCGCCGAACGGCTGGGGATCAGCCAGCCAGCTGTGAGCCGTGCACTGGTTAAAATTCGTAGCCATTTTGATGATCCCCTTTTTATCCGGCAGCCTAGGGGACTAAAGCTAACGCCCAAAGCACAAGGGTTAGAGCAAGAGTTACCCAAGGTTTTGTCACAGCTCGCCAGTACGCTACAAGGTGAAGATTTCAAACCTAGTGACCTAACCGGCACATTTAGAATTGCGCTCCATAGTTACCTGTCTGAAAGTCACGGCTATGCCATTTTTCAAGCCCTGACCAAAGATGCGCCTGAGCTTGATATAGAAATCCATAATTACAGTGCCGCCACGGTAAACCAACTGATCACCCAAGAGCTGGATGCCGGACTAAGCTTCTACCCGACCGGTGTCCCAAAGGCTCTCAGGCAAGTCCCAATCGCTGAAACGTTAATTGGAGCGATATGTAAACACAGCCACGAACTGGCAGGAAAAACTGTCCCTATTGCCTCTATGCTGAACTACCCGATAACCGGCTTGATTTTGCCTGATTTGAATAACCAGTACATGCTGATCCAGCAATTGTTTCCTGAAGGAACAGTTCTTAAGCCCAAACTAAGAAGTCAATATCTCAATAACGTGTTGAGATATATCAACGAAAATAATGCGGTTTGTATCTGTCCGAAAACATCACTAGCTAGCCTTTCAGCAGACGATTTCTCTTTTATCGAGTTTGCGGGATTGGAAGAAACGTTGACGATGAAAATCTCCTTGACTTTCAACAACAACCAATTCCGAAGTGCCAAATATCTATGGCTTGAAAAATTGGTAAGGTCGGTATTTGAAGAATCAACTAACACCCAGTAGCCCATTGTTCCCTTCGACAAAAAAGGAAGTACACAGTACTCCCTTTTCATCGCCTTTCTTATGAATGCCCTTCTCTTCAGCTCATCAATTTAGATTCTGGGAACCAATGTGACCATACCATCCAAAATACGCCGTTTTTTGTCGGTACTTGGTCTAACCGTCCCCACTCAGAGTCGGTTTCACCTTTGAAATTAATCTCGCTAAACGCCACCCGTTGGCCATCTTTCTCCAAACTGAATATATTCACGATGTCGTATTCACTGCTATACACCATGACATAGGGCTTACCGGCCATTTCAAACTCATACACTGGTTTTTGTATGGCAAAGTCATGAGTAAAAGCAATTTGCTCGCCGGCGTAATCAAATCCCCACACCTGCTCTTTGGCATTCAACCTGTCATCTGCTAAATCCAACGTCGGGAAAATAGGCCCCCGCTCGGGGTCGAACTGCTTTTGCATCGGTTTATCAAACGCTTTGACGAGCAACTTATCCATCCAACGTTCATAAGGGTAAATGAAGACCTCTGCATCAGGGTAAATCTCCTGGAATGCCTCCCATGTCATCATGGTATTTGGATATTGTTGGATGTTTGACTCACCAAATTCGGTCTCCATCGTGATTTGCTGGATAAGATCCCCTGAGTTACGGTCGACCATCACAAGGTTATTGTGCGTTTGGATAAGGATACCGAGATCTGACTTTTCACCATGACCGATATCTTGGTCGATAACCACAGGTAGGTTACTCAAGGCACAAAAGGTCAATGCTACATCTTTGCCGCCAATATTGTCTCCAGCGATATGAGGTATTTCCATGTACTGGCGCGGATAACCACGAACATCACCATTGATCTCTACTGCATAGATAATATCTTCTTTGCGCAGCTGGTTATTGGCCTCAGCAACCGTCACATAAACCGCATCGGTTTGCTTAGGTGGGAACAGCAAACTCAGTAGGAAGTTAGCCGTGATAATACTGACCAATACCCCTTTGGTTGCCCAGCGCATTTTCCGATTCGTCCACAATCTGGCTTTTGAATGCAGATACCAAAGGTAGCCCAACAGCAACAAGTTGGCTGCAACAAAGTACTCGCTGTACTCATAATACGCTACCGTCCAACTGCGAGGCAGGTCCAAACTCTGCCCTGGCTCGGTCATAACGACAGCAGAAAAGATAGAGAAGAATGCCGTCACTACTGCAACAACGTAAAAATGGAATTTACTTATCTTTCGAGATTGACTCATAAATCGTCTCCAACAGCTTGAAGTGAAGTAATGAGTGCATTCTAAAGGCGGTGAAAAAAGCAGCAATCACGCTACCTGTATCACTGTTATATCATGTTTGGTATATCAACAATTGGGCTATAGCTATTACGTATAGCCTCTACGGGTAGGTGTTATTTCAAAGGCAAGAATAAGAGAATAAAAAAAGCGCCACCCAGGTAGCGCTTTTCGTGTTGAGGCAGAACTCAGTCTATGAGTTAGCTTGGCAAAGCTTAACTGCATTACCCAGCACATTTAGGCAAGTCAGGCGACCTACTCCACCGGGTACCGGCGTAATAGCGGCATCTGACACGATACCATCTTGATGCTTGATATCACCCACCAGTTTGCCATCAATGCGGTTAATACCCACATCAATAATCAGTTGACCTTCGATAAACTGGGAATTATCCAACGTGCCGTGGTGACCCGTTGCGACCACAATGACATCAAACTTATTCCAGTCTACCGCTGCCAGATCTGAGCGGCTATTGAAGCTTGAAACCGTGCTTTGGCGGTTAATCAGTTCAATTGCGAGCGGTTTACCCACGATATTGCTACGACCTAGAATGGCAACTTTCAAACCAGGGAAACTA
Organism: Photobacterium sp. BZF1; assembly: GCF_014349205.1. Classification (NCBI taxonomy): domain Bacteria; kingdom Pseudomonadati; phylum Pseudomonadota; class Gammaproteobacteria; order Vibrionales; family Vibrionaceae; genus Photobacterium; species Photobacterium sp. BZF1. Next base: position 1,951 of record NZ_JACSOF010000215.1, on the reverse strand, counting down.
AACTCCCCACAGTGAAGTTCGATGATATCGATAGCAGCTTGAACAGTACAAGGTAGCACTGGATTCTGGCCTAATACCAACTGACCCAATGCTTCAGAGCCAAACCCATCAACATCGACTGCTGCCGGTAGATCGGGAGCTTCTAAGCCATTTGGTAGAGGCAGTTGGAATAAAATCGGATGATCCGCCTTTGCGGCCAAGCCATCGAGATCTGACTGTGTTGTTCCCTCTTCCGGAAGGACAATGTGATGGCAAGGTAAATCTAGCGCTTCAAACAAGCGGACCTTGTTTCTCACATAGACCTTACTGGCAGGATCATCACCGACAGTAACGATAGTCAGTTGAACGGGAATGCTCTCTGCGTCGATTTTCTCTTTAAGCTCAGCCAGTTTGGCTTCGTAAAGTGTATTGATTACTGCTTTCATACTACTTACTGTTTGTGACGAATCTCTTGTTTATAACCAACTGATTCTACATCAACATTGAGGTAGGACAATTAAAACGTGTTTGGTATCACATAATTGCCCTACCCTGTAGATTATGCAGTCGCTGGCTGTGCTTCCATCGCTTCTTGCTCTTTCGCACGTAGCACTTTAGTGACGTGTGCTTTCATCACAACCGAAATCACCAATGCAACAGACAAGATACCCACGAAGATGTACATAGTCATGGTGTAGCTACCCGTAAGGTTACGAACGAATGCCGCTAGTGAAGAACCAGACAGACCAGCAAGTGCCCATGCAGTTAGAACGTAACCGTGGATAGCGCCTAGCTGCTTAGTACCGAACAGGTCACCAATGTATGCAGGTAGTGTCGAGAAACCACCGCCGTAACATGTCATGATGATGAACACCACAATCTGGAATGCAATTGCGTTCGATAGCGAAGGCAGCATGAAGAATGCAGCGATCTGGATAACGAAGAACAGCATAAATGTATACGGACGCGTCAAGTAATCAGAAGCAGCAGACCATAGTAGACGACCTAGGCCATTTAGCAGACCCATCACACCCACCATAGTGGCCGCTTCCATTGCCGTTAGACCAGCAATTTCCTGAGCCATTGGTGACGCAGCAGAGATAATTGCAATACCACAAGTGATGTTAATGAAGATCATCACCCACAGACCCCAGAACGTTGGTGTACGTACGGCGTCGTTAGCACTTGATTGGTTAAGGTCAGCAGCAGGTTTCTTCGCAGGAGCACCATTTTCTTTGCTTTCAACCATAGATGCTGGCTTCCAACCTTCCGGCGGACGCTCTAGGTACAGGGATGCAGAAAGCATAACAACAAAGTAGGTTGCACCCATGATAAAGAAGGTTGATGACAGGCCAACGGCACTAATCAGCGTCTGGATAACCGGGCTTGCAATCATAGAAGCAAAACCAAAGCCCATGATAGCAAGGCCAGTTGCTAGACCACGGCGGTCTGGGAACCACTTAATCAGGGTTGATACCGGTGTGACATAACCCATACCCAGGCCAATACCAGCCAAAACACCGTAGCTAAAGTACAGCATGTACAAGCTTTCCATCGCAACCGCGATACCTGCACCAGCAATACCAGCACCAAAGAAGGTCGCTGCAATCATACCGGTGAAACGTGGACCTTTTTTCTCAACCACATGGCCCATAACAGCAGCCGATGCGCCCAAGAAGAAAATAGCGATACCAAAGGTCAGGGAGATTTGCTGTAAATCCCAACCAAACGCCTCATGAAGCGGATTAGAGAATACGCTCCACGCATAAACAGAACCGATAGAAATATGAATACCTACCGCCGCGAGTGCAATAAGCCAGCGGTTTTTCACTTGTGCTGTTTTCATTTTTGAGTTACCTAAAATTCGAAGACAGGCATACCCTATATGAAATAGTTTGAGAGAAAAATAAAGGCAAAATAACGCCATCATTTCGAAAAGTTAATGCTGAAATAAAGATTTTCAATGCTATAC
>NZ_JACSOF010000214.1:0-8215 GCF_014349205.1 Photobacterium sp. BZF1 | reverse complement strand
GAGCTTGTCTTTCTGGCGTTTTGATTCTACCCGGGTTGCAATGGCGGTAATCGATAGATTATTTGCCGTTTGAGTAATTGAAGAAAGTGCGTCTAACTTCATTTCTTCATTTAATCTGTGGGTGTAAGCGAAATCGAGTTTGATATGCGCGGGACGAAATTTATTCAGGTAGCCCATAGAGCTGAAATTGTGGCCAAAGTTATCGATACCAAACTGAAAACCTTCACGGTGAATTGTTTCACACAGAATTTCAGTGTTACTGGTGTGCTTAATAAAGCAGATTTCTGGAATTTCAAAGATGATACGATCTTTAACGCTATTGAATGATTGCATCTTGTTGGTTAACCAGCGGATAAAGCTCGTGTCGTTAACACTGCTTTCTGTAATATTGACTGAGATTTTGCCGGTAATGATTTGCTCATCAAGCTGTTTTATTAGTTTTTCGATGATGAACATATCCATCTCCGAACCAGCGTCGAGCTGCTCTATCGCCCCTATAAACTGGCTTGCAGTGTAGCGTACGTCACCCTTTTGAATATAAGCAAACACTTCCTGATGTATGACTTCATTATTTTGGTCTATGGCTTTTTGGAATTTAAACTTAAACAGTTGGTTAGCAATGGCTTCATCTACTAATGCCTTCCATTGTTGTTTACCAAAAGTCTCTTGTTCGGTGCGTAGGTCTTTGGAGCGGTCAAACATGACCAGCCTTTCTTTCGGCTGTTGTTTAGCCTGAGTTAATGCATTGTCTGCTTGGGCTAGAAGGGAAGAGACATTATCTTCTTCGCTGCGCATAACTAGACCAACTGCACCTGCTGAAGGCCCAATATTAAGGGGGTCAACTTGTAACTCAGATGACATAACCAGCAAGATTCTCCCTAGTACAAGCAACTCTTCGGCAGTAGTACTCGGGGCGATAATCATAAACTCAGCTTTGCTTAGCCTAGATAGGGTATATTCTTCGGTGGCGAGTTGAGACAGCCTTGTTGAAAGTTGCTGTACTAACAGATCACCCTCTTCGTAACCAAGGTTTTCATAGCTATCTGCAATGATATCGACCTTTAGAAGCGCTATACCTCCAATATTACGTTGTGACAGCCATGCATCTAATTGGCTCAATAAATAGCTGCGGTTAGCTAAGCCGGATACTGGATCCTGAAAAGCTCTCACTCTTAATTTATCCGCCTCCTGTGCCTGTTGCCTGAAGTGAATATCCAGTTGGGCTGTCATATGGTTAAAAGCATTGACTACATCAGCAAGCTCACGGATTTTAGGTACTTCCAATGGCCTTCCGAATATATTTGCGGACATCTGCTGTGCGCCTTTCTGGATGGCATTGAGTGGTTTTAGGACTTTCGACAGGATCAGTGACAATATTGCCATTCCTATCACAAAAGTGATGGAGAATCCCAAAATCAAGTGCAGGGTAGATTGCCATAGCTTTTGATAGGCATGTGCAGTACTGCTGACAAGCTTTAAATTGGCAAGCTGTAACCAGTTGGCGCTAAGGGTTGTTGTTCTTGTGATTGGCTCTATCTCGATGAGAGATTGGAACCATGAAGGTACGCCTGCGACATCGTTTGGGTATTGGCGGTGAATCTCTATGTCTTCACGAATAGCCGAAAAATGGATTTCTCGGTAAAAGCTGCTGTCAAAAGTCGCATGTAACACGGACTCCACCGATACCATATCGTTGGCTACAAGGTATGGGGACAAAGCCAGTCCTACTGCACTGATAGCGTTATCCATCTCGGTAGTCTGCTGTTCCCGCAGAAAATCACGTGTTGTGTTGAACTGAATAACAAACACAGAGGTGATAAGCGTGAAGAAAACTACCAGCATCCATATCAATAGTTGTCTATATAATGTCATTTTGGTCACTCATCAAAGTTAATTTTCGGCCTGCGAAGCTTAATGTGATCCGAGCGGTAGCGTAGATCATTCCATAAACTCAGACGGGAGGCTTTGCCAGCCAGTTGCCCTTGTCCTTTCTGCTTCATGAGCCAGAGCTTGCTGGCGTTGAAACTATAAATAGGTTGTAAGTCTGTCCGTTCAGTTGCTAGTTTGATATCAACATGCAAGTTATCTAGCAGCAATGGAACTGATGCTGGGGTTGGGTAGTAGGCCACAACCATATGAAATTGGTTCAGCTCCAAGGCTTTGACATACACTAAGCTGAGTTTCTCATCATTAATTCCCATTTCACGCAACGAATAGTACTTTGCGATACTAAAGTCTTCACAGTCACCACCACCAACGCCTAAAAACTCCAATGGGGTTGCCCAAAAATCATCTTGTCCCCATAGTTTTTTGTCATCAATGAAGATGAGTTGGTTAAAAAAGTTATTTACTTCATTGAGCTGCGTGTTGATATCGCTTGATTCGTTGTGCTCGATGATCCTGTGCCAAGCTTCAACCCTTTTACCAGCCCTATCACCATAAAATTGAATAACCGTATCTACATCCTTGTTATTATTGTCATGTAAGGCTGTTACGCTAGCCGATAGAGCTAACATCAGCATTAGACCCTGTTTAAGCTTTTTCACAAGAAAAGGTCTTTATATTAATTGTCACGGATAGTAAAAATAGTCCACTCTTCAACCACTTTGCCTTGTGAACCCATAACTCGGGCAATAACACGTCGACTGAGTGTCATGGTGGCTTCTTCGGAAACTGCAACAACCGGGTCACTGTCGCCAAAGCCGACAGTTTTAATCCTGTTAGGATCGACACCGAAATTAATCAGCTCCTGGCGGACATTCTTAGCCCTGCGTTGCGAAAGGTCAACGTTGTGTTGTGCATTGCCTACTGGGCTGGCGTAGCCTTTGAGTTCGATAAAAGTTTCAGGGTATTGTTCCAGAAAGTCTGCCATCCGCTTGATTTCAGTTTTGAATGTATCGGGAATAACATCAGAGTCGTTGGCAAACAGCACCCTTACATCATTCTCTTCCTCTTGTTCAACGGTGGTTGGGCAGCCATCGTTATCGACGACTGCTCTGTAAGGGGTGCCTTCGCATTTATCCCTTGCGTTAATGACGCCATCCCTATCAAAGTCTCGCAAGTCTCTTGACTGCTCGGCAGTAGGTGGTTCATCAACAGTGACGGAGCATCCGAGCAAGGTAAGAGTAAGTAGTCCAGTTAGCATCCTTTTCATGACTTTGAATCCTTAGTTATTTTACCGAAGTAACCCATTTTTCAGGCATATCGACCCGGAGCTCGTCGAGTAACAGTCCTGTAGCATTGAGGACTCGATACTTGGCTAGGATGCCGTTGTAATGGGCGTCAAGGTATGCCTTTCTTGATTCGAACAATTCATTTTCAGTGTTAAGCACGTCAAGCAAGGTCCTTTTGCCTATTTTGAACTGCTTTTCGTAAGCGATAACCGTTCTTGCCGAGGCATCAACGTGCTGCTGCAAAAACTGGCTTTGTTCGTTAGCTAGTTCCATCGCACTCCATGCTAGTCGAGTACCTTCTTCAAGCATCCTGTGGGCGCGGTCACGGATGTCTTTTGATTTGTTGATCTGATAGGCTGCCCGCCGGCTTTTTGCTGCATCTGAGCCGCCGTTATAGAGGTTGTATCTCATTCTCAGCATTGCGCTGAATTCATCAGTGTCGCCCCTCGTACCATCTAGCTCTGTTCCCCACTCTTGTGAAGCTTCGATGCTAAAGCTTGGATAGAAGGTTCCTTTAGCTTGGTCGTATTGACGTTGAGCCGCTTCTATATCATTGGAGGCAACATAGACGACAGGGTTATTTTCTTTTGCCTTTGTAATAGCTTCATCCAAAGATGAAGCTATGTAATTGATATCAACTTCAGGTTTTTCTAGATCTCGGGGGTAGTCGCCAACGGTTCGTACAAAAGCAGTAACTTTGTCATTTAAGTTGCTTTTTGCCGATAACTTATTGGTATTTGAGCGTGCTAAGCGGCCTTCTACTTGCGCAAGGTCTGCCGTTGAACCTATACCGGAGTCTGCCCGCTTTTTGATATCCCTATACATACGCTGGTGGACTTCGAAGTTGGCTTCCGATAGGGCGAGGACTTCCTCAGCTCTTAGCACATCAAGATAAGCTTCGGTGGCCTTCAGAGCTGTATCTTGGGCATCAGAGAGCAGTTGGAAGCGCTGGGCTTCGGCTTCAGCTCTATTACGCTTAATATCGTTGTAGGTGATAGAGCCGTCCCATAGTAATTGGCGCAGAGACAGTCGGACATTACGTGGGTCAAAATCCCCTTTGGTACCAAACTCGTTGTCATAGTTCTCATAGCCAGCCCCTGCTTCAAGGTCGAGTGATGGAAGGTAATCACCTTTTGAAGCTCTGGTTAGCTCATTTCTGCTCATAAATTCATTAAAAGCACTTTTAATTTCAGGGTTTGAGCTAAGAGTTTGGGCAATAGCCTGCTCTAAAGATTGGGCATTTACCGCAAATGTAAAACAAGGCAGACTCACCAAGAATGCTATTTTAATTCCTTTACTTTTATTCATATCCTTACTCTCTTAAAGCTGTCTGCTGTGCTTTGAGCACGGGCTTAATTAAATAGTCCAGAACCGAGCGCTTGCCAGTGATGATATCAGCGGAAACAACCATGCCGGGGATGATGGGAAGTGGTTTTCCATCAGGGCCCATTAAGTCATTGCCGTCAGTACGGATTCGCACCTGATAAAAGCTGTTCCCCTCTTCGTCTTGGATTGTATCTGCACTGATGGTTTCCAAATAACCCGTTAAGCCGCCATATACGGTGAAGTCGTAGGCGCTGAACTTGATGACAGCTGGCAAATCAGGACGAAGGAAGCCGATATCCTGCGGGGCGATTTTTGCTTCAACTAATAAAGTATCTTCGGTCGGTACAATCTCAACTAAATCCATACCAGGCTGTACAACGCCGCCGATAGTATTAACGTGGATTTTTTGAATGGTTCCAGTAACTGGTGAAACGACGACAGTACGTCTAACCCTATCTTCAAGGCCAACTTGAGACTCCGACAAGCTGTCAAGTTGGTCGCTAGTCTCGTTGAGTTGGGCTTGCACATCGGAACGGAAATTCAGGGCAATATCGATGTATTTAAAAATGGCTTCTTGAATTGTTGATTGGATTACTGGTACTTGAAGCTCTGCTGAATTAAGTTCACGCCTGTTGTCATTCAATTGCCTTTGGAGTCTGAGTAGTTCTATTTGAGGTACGACACCTTCTTCTGCCAACGGTTTGGTGATGTTGTATTCTTCTCTTGCAATGTTGTAACTGCGGCGCAAGTTACTGATTCTAGAGCGTGTCTCTATGAGTTCTCGTTCTTTCTGGCTAATTTGCTGGGCCATGACAGAAAGCTGGTTTTCAAGGTTGGATATCCTGTCACGGTATTCGCTCTGTTGACGCCTAATCAAGCTTTGGTGTTTATCAGCAAACTCAGCAGGAAATACGAGCTCTGCCATATCTACATCAACACTACTGCGCCAGTCACTACCTGCTTTATCTCGGTTAATGGATACACTTTTTAATAGTGTATTTAACCGGATAGAATCGGCCTGAGAACCAGCCAGATTTTGCGAACGTTCCCTGAAATCAGATTGGAATTGGGTGTCATCAATTTGCAGGAGGGTTTGGCCCGCGACAACACTCTCACCTTCGCGAACCAGAACTTGTTCGACAATCCCCCCCTCGAGATTTTGAACGATCTGAAGTTGGGATGAAGGGATGACTTTTCCAGAGCCTACTGTCACTTTATCGAGCTTAGCAACATAGGCCCAAGCAATTGCCACAATGAAGAACAACACCATAACCCACAGCATTATTCGGGCATTTTTTGGGGTGTTGAGTAACAGTGCCGCCGACTTGTCATCGACAAAGTCTAAGTGGGATGTTGAAACAGAGCCGTTCTTCTTATCCATAAGCCTACCATTTAACCGCCAATCATCCATAAGGCGTAAAGCTAGTTACATTTTAGTACAAAAAAGCAAAAATACAGCTTAAAAAACAACCATTAACATAAATGTGATCTCATAGGCAAATTAATATAACTCGTTATTAATTTGCCTGTGGAACATACCTACTGAGAGTGTCGATTGTTTTGTACGCAATTTACACCTGTAAGTATTGCTTTGTGGTTAATATATTGTACATTTTTATGTTAAGTAGCACTATTTTGTGATTTTTGGTGCATTGTAACAAATTAATTCTAACTTGCTGGTGTGATATAGGCCGATCTGTCGCTTTTTTTCGCTAGATGGAGTGATGCTGTCGGTTCGTTTGAATGAAGACGCCAGTACAAAGTGGGATATTTGGTTTCATGGAAGTTTGATGCACAAAAGGTGCATTTTCAGACTCAATAGAGTGGTTTACTTATGGATAAGAACGATATCAACACAGTTGCGAGTGTAAAGGTTACTGAGGGCGTCGCATTCGTCATCAAGGCTGGGGGCCATGCCACTCCGATTAAAGCTGATTATCTGATGAGCCCAGATGACGTCGTCGTTACTCATCAAGCAGCTGAATTTGTCTTACTTGAGGACGGTATCCCTGTCCTGGTAAACCACGATTGCCCGAACTGTATTATCTTATCGGGTGATGGCGTCAAAGTTGCTGAATTAAAACAAGACGTTGCAATTCCTTATGGTCGTGACGCGGCTGCAAACTTTTCTGATGATGATATCAACGCTATACAGAATGCGATTTTAGCTGGAGAAGACCCCACTCAAGTATTTGAAGCAACAGCAGCCGGAAATGAACAGACAGGCACGTCAAATACCAATGCGACAGTTGTCGAGTACGATAACGATCAGATGCTTGCTGAGGCAGGGTTTGATACAGCAAACGAACAACAAGAAACAGAAGTTGAAGAAGAACGGCTAGGTTTGACGTTATCAAAAGGGGGGGAAAGTGCAGACATATCCTTGATAGAAGGTGATCTTAGTGATGGCCAATATCCCGTTGAGGTTATCCAAGTCATCAATATTGAGGCTGGCTCTTTACCGTTAGACCCTGGCTCATTCACTTTTGACCCTACTTCTATAAATGTTCTTCTTGATGAGCTAAATCAGGAAATTACTTCAGGTGGTGAAAGTGTAGATTTTACTTTTGACCCTGTTACAAATTCGATCGTAGGTATCCAAGAAGGCCTGCTTGTTTTAACTATCGATCTTGAGGTCAGCTCAAGTGGTTCAAATGTTACCGTTCAAGTGACCACAACATTACACCAACCAGTCGATCATGATGGTGATAACAATAGCGGGTTGGTTACCTATGATAATGACCTAATCAATATTGCTATATCCATTCAAGGGGCAGATGCCGGAGGTAATGCTCTTGAGAATCCTATTGATATCAAAGTAGGGATTGTTGATGGTGGAGAACCATCTTTCAGCACTGATTCTGGTGTCATCATTAACGAAACCACACAGCAAGGTGAAGTTGTTAAAGGGCAAGTACCATTAGATTTGGGGTCTGATGAAATTGGTTTGGTTGAATTTCAGCAAAACCAACCTAGCTTATCGGGAATTATAAGTAATGGCCGTCCAACAACTTATCAAGTGGTTGGTAACACTATCACTGTGCTTGATAGTGAAAGTAATCCAATTATGACGATCACTGTCATGACAGATGGCTCCTATGACGTTCTGGTTTCTGGTCCAATAGATCAAAGTGACAGTGAGTCATCACACTATAAGCTAAATTTCACTGCTACTGACAGTGATGGTGATCAGGCTGAAGGCACACTTTCAATAACTATTATTGACGGTGATGATGCCGCCGGCAGTGATACGGGCAGCGTTGCCCTGACCGAAGGGGATTTGGACACCTTGGGTAACGGCACCAACCCAGCTGATACCGATACCAGTTACCCTGCCTCGCAATCGGGCTCGTTCGTCATCAAAGCGGGCGAGGACAAACTGGTACCGGGCTCGGTGAAAATCGACCCGGCGCAGCAGGCTGACCTGATAGCCGAGCTGCAGGCCGAGCTGACCTCAGGCGATGAGGCCCTGACGTTTACCGTCGATAGTGATGGTAACCTGATCGGTAAGCTGCCTAATGGTGAAACCGCGCTGACGGTCTCCTTGTCTGCCATCGAGCAGGGACAGGATGTCAAGGTAACGGTCAATGTGGTCCAGCATGTTCCGCTGGACAACGATGGCACCAGTACCACCGGTTATGTGACCTTCACAGGAGACGATATCCATATCAACCTGCCGGTGCAGGCTGAAGATACCGATGGTGATGACCTCACCG
>NZ_JACSOF010000213.1:0-8276 GCF_014349205.1 Photobacterium sp. BZF1 | reverse complement strand
GAAGCGAATCGATTTGGTCACTCAGTTTCATTGATAATTCTTTTGTTGACTATCATTTCACGAGTGCCCACACAGATTGCATGGTCAAATTGTTAAAGAGCAATATATTCAACGATTTATCAGTGATTATCGAAACAATCTCTCGTTGAACAGGGCAGCCATTCTATCCAATCAATTCTCAGTGTCAAACACTTTTTGAAAATTTATTTTTAAGAGTGATTTCCCTTACCGATACGTTGCTGGCTAAGCCGCCGTACTCCGTGTCGGTGATGCGGCATTATAGGGAGCTAATTGATATTGGCAAGCATAAAAATAAAAAAAAACACCAAGCGCGCAAAAAACAGACAAGACATGACGTAAGTGTCTATTTTGATGACAACAGGCTCAATATATCCCGCCCTGCGGCCTTTACCCTGCGTCGATTAGGCTGCAAGCAAAGGACGAATAGCTCTTGGCTGGCGGAAGTAAGGTAAGCCTTTTTCAGGCGGTTGAACTCCGCTTTGCCGGTTACCCAACGCAAATAGCCTGCTAGCAATGCCATTGGCTGGTTGGTAACAGCATTACGGTGGCGGTCCAGGATATGCTTCATCGCATTAAGTCGTTTACCATGATCCCGGCTGATGGCATCGGCCCGGTCGGATACATAATGACAAAGGTTGCAGTCAAGCACCCCAACCTCACCGACTGCAGCGACCTTGAGCCACAAATCCCAGTCAGAAGCCGACCTCAATTTTGGGTCAAAACCACCGACTTCCATTAAGGCCGACTTTTTCACCATCACTGTACTGGTTCCCACCATATTTTCGGCAAACAAGAGTGGCGTAAACGACGGGAATACGGTCACAGGGCCAGCACTGAGCTTATTGCGAAAACGTGGCCAAAATGCAAAGCACCCGATAATAGGCTCACCGGCTTCGGTAATATGCATATAGTCAGTAAAACTCATGACCATCTCAGGGTAATGGTCGTGGAGGTCGAGCTGTTGCGATAACTTGTTACCAAGCCAGTAATCGTCAGCATCAAGAAATGCGATCAGCTCATTGCTGCAATGTTCTATCCCGAGATTTCTTGCCTGCGAAGCTCCTGCCCTGTCACTGAAGAGCACCTTGATATCGTCCTGCTGCACCAACCACTCACGTGAACCGTCGGTTGAGCCGTCGTCAACCACAATAATCTCAACCGCGACACCTTGGCTACGGATACTGTCGATTGCCCGAGGTAGCGTTGATAGGCAGTTGTAGTTTGGCATCACTACACTCACCGCTGTTTTATAGCTCATCTTCTTTACCCCCATTTGTCTGTTCGTTGCGAGGTACACAGATGCAAGTGATGAGCCAACTACGGGTTGGCATTAAATTTGGATAGTTGCTTGTAAAGGCTAGCAAGAGCAGCTTGCAACGCAACGCTCAACTATTTCGAGGCACCCGCGCAGAACGATGGGTGACATGAGGGAAGAACTATGAAAAAGATCGGCTATGTGATCCCCGTCTTTCCAACTTTGTCGGAGACCTTCGTCGGGGTAGAAATGCGGTCTATGGAAGCACTTGGGCATGCTGTCCAACCTTATGCTTTCAGCCCCGGGCAGCATTACCAACCGGCAGACAGTGAACTAAAGCAGCGTTGCCGCTACCTTTCTTCTGCCCCAGCCTATCCGCTCGACGGGATCTGGAACCTCCACCGTTGCCACCGTTTTATCCACCAGCAACAGGGGTTTGGTTACCTTTCATTACTTCGCCAAGGTTTACAACTCGCTTATCTGGCCAAGCAAGACAACTGCGAGCACCTCCATGCCCATTTTGCCTGGCACAGCGCTGCGACGGCTATCGTTGCAGCTAAATTGCTCAATATTCCGGTCTCTTTCGTTGGCCATGGCGCTGATATTTATGCTGCTCCACAAGATGTCGCCAGCAAATTAATGGCCGTTAACTTCGCCTGTGCCGTGACCAAAGAGATGCAAAATGAACTGCAGTCTGCGACAAACCGTCCGGTATTGCATATCCCCTGTGGTATTGATGCCACTCAGTACCCGGCACTGCATCCAGATTGGCGGCCACAAAAAGATTTTCTATTTATCGGGCGCCTAGTCGAGAAGAAAGGACTGGATACTCTGCTCGACGCATTGGCACAACTGCCGCCAGACACCACATTGGATATTGTTGGTGACGGCCCTCTACTTGCCGACTTGAAACAACAAGCCGACCAACTAGGTATTAGGGAGCAAATTCAATTCCATGGCCGTAAGGAGGCCCACTGGTACCGCCAGCATGCCAATGACTACAAGGCATTGGTTGCCCCATTTACGGTTGCAGCCAATGGTGACAAAGACACCGGTCCGTTGGTGATCAAAGAGGCAATGGCGCTGGGACTACCGGTGATCACCTCGGATTTACCTGGTTGTAATGAAATTCTGGAACAGCGCTACGGTATTCAGGTCCCGATGGATGATGCCGATGCCCTTGCCAAAGCAATGGCAGCTCACCGCCAGCAACCGTTAACGGAGCTATCAACACTCAGGCACAAGGCCTTCAATCGGGTGATGGAACACTTTACAGCACTTACCCTGGCCAAGCAGCTTTCGGCACAGGTAGAAGCATTATGACTCCGGCAATGACTATGGCGGTATACGCTATCGGCTTGGTCAGCAGCAAGCTGATTGCCCTTGGCCTCCAACCTTTCGTCACGCAGTGGCTGGGCACCGATCAATTTGGCCAGCTTGATGTGCTGGTGACCTTCGGCAGCCTATTCACCCTGATCATGGCATTTGGTATTAGTGATGCCATGTACCGTTTTGCCCATGACCAAGCCGATCAGGCCGCTTTTTTCCGTTGCACGTTCGGACTCATTTTGCTGATTGCCTCTGTGATAATGCTACTGGGGCAGGCCTTCCTCTCCGAATTGCAACAAAACCTGCCGGGAGACCCTTCATCTTTTGCCGTGCGCTGTTTGCTGCTCACCCTGTTGCTCAACACCCTTTGCTGCGTACCGCTGGCAATCCTTCGGATACGTAACTTTGCAAGCCAATTTGTATTGGCGCAGGTTGCTTTCGCTTTGGTCCAAGGGCTGGGAATCATCTTTCTAGCACCTCAGTACGGCGTTGATGGAATAATGGCTGCAGGTCTAATCGCACAAATTGTCCAGATCATCACTCTCGCCAAGCACTTCCCGGCCCCCAAGCTGGGCCTTAGTGCCTTACTACTGAAATACGGCCGTGCCATTACCCTTTCGGGCATACTCAGCTTTTTAGTTATGGGGGTTGAGCGCTGGGCCATCGCCGATACTCTCGGCCTAGCGGCCCTGGCCCCCTATGCGATTGCTGCACAGTGGGCCATCGCTGCCAGCCTGCTACTCGAACCTTTTGGTATGTGGTGGTTTCCCAAGCGCTTCGGCTTGCTCGGTACCCAAGCACAACGCCAGCAAGCTGCAACCCTGAGTGTGTTGGGTTGCCAGTTAGGTTGCTTGGTTGCAGCAGGGATCATCATTGTTGCTTCCCGCTTTTTGCTACTCTGGCTACCTGCCGAATTTCACCAGAGCGCACAGATCCTTCCCCTTCTGGGCATCACCGTCATGTTCAAGCATGCCAGCACCCTGCTCAACATAGGCTGTTACCACCAGAAGGATGGCAACAGCATCATGGCTATCGGGATTATCAGTGCAGCATGTGCCGTCGCCCTATTGGTATTTGTTCTCCCCCGCTTTGGGCTCTACCCGTTTATTTTGTCGGGTATCGGTTTACAACTACTGCGGGTCAGCTTGTTTTATCTCTGGAGCCAGCATTACCTCCGCCTGCCCTACCCACTGCCGCGCCTAGCTGTAAGCTATTGTCTCGTGACCTTAATACTGGTTAGCCATATCCACTTCAATTTGGCCCATGAGATCGCCTTTAGCCTACTGTTATTGATACAAGTTGGATGGCCATGGCTTCGCCCCAAGCTGACGGGATGGAAAAAAGCAGCGGAGGCTAACGGATGAAACGGCAAAACCAAGGACTTCTGGCATTGACATGTTGCGGGCTGATTTTTACCGCCTGGATGTCCCAGGGCAATTTGATTCTGGTTGCCTGTTTGCTGTTTGTCCTGCCTTTTGTCATCAGCCAGGCTTTTCTGGTGTGTGTTGGCTTCATTATTTTCTCTTACTTTCGGATCCACGAAGCCTTCCCGCTACTAATGCCATTGAAGATCCCCCAGCTATTGGCACTCGCCAGCCTGGCCGGGCTTGGCTGGCAACTTTGGCTGCAGCGGGATTCCGTCAACTGGCACCGCTTGCAAACCCTCTTCCTGCTCTTTAGTGCCTGGGTTCTGGTGTCCTGCCTATTCGCCACCAACCGTGGTGAGGCTTTTGCCAGTTTCAATGGCAACTTCATCAAGATTGTCATCATGGTCTTCGCTATCAGTTGGCTACCGCAGCGCCTGCCGCAGCTAAAAGTGATCCCCTATTTGCTTTTGCTCAGCGGCCTGCTGATTGGTGGGCTGGCCTTGTTCAACAAGACCAATGGCATCGGCTTGGTGGAAGGCACCCGGGTCACCATTGGCCGGGACATCGGCTCCATGCTGGGTGATCCCAACGATCTGGCGCTTGTGTTGCAATTTCCAGTGTCATTTGCCATGGCCTACAGTTTCCATGGCCCGAAATGGCAGCGGGCGCTGGCGTTCGTTGTGCTGATCATCATGATCATGAGCGTGTTAGCAACCCAGAGCCGCGGAGGATTACTCGGCATAGCCTGCGTTGTTTTTGCTATGGCACTGCTAAAAAGCCGCTCAATCGTTCTCCCCAGTATTATCAGTGGCGTCGGGCTGATGGCGCTGGTGCTGTTGGCAGGGATCAGCGACCGAAGCTCCGGCGGAGCCGCCGAAGCCGGAATCGATGAGTCGGCCATGGGACGAATTTATGCCTGGCAAGCCGCCTTCAACATGGCTGTCAGCAACCCCTTTGCCGGGGTCGGCCTCAATAACTTCTACTACAACTATTATTTCTACTCGCCACATTGGGATGGAAAAAACCATGCGGTACATAGCACCTGGCTCCAAATCCTGTCAGAGACTGGGTTCGTCGGATTGGTACTATTCCTGCTTATGGTAATAGGTGCCCTGCGTGTCAGTTACCAACTCCTCAAACGTCTCGAGCACCATGAGATGAAGCCACTGGCTCAGGGACTATGGCTGGGAACCCTATCTTTCTGTGTCAGCGGGACATTCCTGACCCAGGGGACAACCTGGCCACTGTACATCTTAATCGGATTATTGCTGGCACTAGACCGGCTTACCCTAAACCAGGAGGCAAACCATGCGCGCACTTGTTAAAGCCCACTTGGCGCCAAACCACTTTGCCATGCTCAAAAGTATGGTCCGGCAGCTAAGAGGCAGCTCACTCCCTTCGATCCCCTTTCTGCACAAAGGACTCTATCACTTGCATTTGGCGGTAAAGCAAAGCCTTCATTGCATTTTGCAAAAAGGGTATTTCACCCCTGTCTTTGCCTCCCGCCTGACTAACCGCCCCCGTCAATTGCAACTGGATTGCGGCATGCCACAGATCATCGGGCCGCTCGATATCACGCTCGGCGAAAACTGTCGTCTTTCCGGTATCGCGACGTATTGCGGCCGGGCCTGGGGAGAGCAGGCACCACAACTCATTGTCGGAGACAACGTCGATATCGGCTGGCAAAACACCTTGGCGGTTGGCCGCACAATCCGTATTGACGACAATGTACGCCTTGCAGGTAAAGTCTTCCTCGCAGGTTTCCCCGGCCACCCGATGGATCCGACAGCCAGAGCCGAAGGCAAACCGGACACCGAACAACAAGTTGGTGACATACACCTGTGCCGTAATGCTTGGTTGGGGACAGGGGTCATGGTCATGGCAGGCGTCACCATTGGCGAAGGCAGCGTGATTGCCGCTGGCAGTGTGGTCACCAAAAATATCCCCGCAGGGGTATTGGCTGGCGGAAACCCCGCCAAAGTCATCAAAGCGTTGGAGTATTGAGATGGAATTTTTGGTTTTCGGCGAGGACTGGGGGCGCCACCCCTCAAGCAGTCAGCATTTACTCCAAGCAATTGGTGAGCACTACGAGGTGCATTGGGTTAACTCAATCGGTTTGCGCCAACCGTCACTCAATTTCAAGGATCTATTACGAATAGGCGAGAAGTTAATGGCTGCAGGGAAAGCTGATACTTCGTGTCAACCGGCACAGGAAAGCCCCGAAGCAACCTCAATGACCAAGCCGACTTCCATTATCAAGCCGCTGGTCTGGCCGATGGCCCAACATCCCCTCGCGAGGCAACTCAATAGTCTCTTACTCAAGCGGCAAGTCAGCGCCAAACATTCTCAGCGGGTAGTATGGGCTGCCTTGCCCAGTGCCGTCGACTACTTGGATATCTGCGACAGTGATCTGGTGATTTACTATTGTGGGGACGATTTCTCTGCACTCGCCGGGGTTGACCACCAGCTCGCTGCTGACGCCGAACGGCGTCTAGTTGCCCGGGCCGATATCATTTTTGCCTGCAGCCCCGCTTTGCACGCTAAGTTCCCCGCAGACAAAACCGTTCTATTGCCACATGGTGTGCACTTGTCGCAATTTGCAAACGCAACAGCCTGCCCGGTGGATATCGACCCGGACAAACCCAGTATTGGCTTCTACGGCAGCCTGAATAACTGGCTCGATCAATCGCTTATCGTCAGTCTTGCCAAGGCCCGCCCCAATATTAATTTCTATTTTATTGGTCGAGAAGACAGTGATATTGCGTCACTCCGCCAACACCCCAATATCACGCTGTTGCCAGCCAAGCCTCACCACCAGCTACCCCAATATCTTCAGCACTGGACTATGGCGATCTTGCCTTTTGTCGACAATGAGCAAATTCGCGCCTGTAACCCTTTAAAAATGAGGGAGTATCTTGCTGCGGGCTGCCCGGTGATCAGCTCGCCATTTCCTGCCACGGCTCCATACCGAGACCTTATCACCACAGCCAGTAGTGAAGCCGAGTGGTTAGCGACTATCGATCACTATTGCCAATGGACTCCCCAACAGAGAAGCAACCACGCCGAACTGGCATACCTAGCAGTTAGCAAAGAAAGCTGGTCGTTTCGTGCCACACAAGCCATTGATGTAATTAAGCAAAAACTCGCCAACTGACAAAGTGTCAATATTTTCAGGCGGCAGATAACAATTCTCCCAACTTCAGGCACTTTTTTTGCTACCAATAATGGAGGAGCAAACGGAGCCACCCAGGGGGAAAGATGAAAAGGATATTGATAGCGTTAGGTTGCCTGTTAATCGTAGGCTGTGCCACACAGCCGGGGCCAAGCAGCCTGACCCTGTTCTTCAGCCCAGAGCAGATTTCACTCACTGCCGAACAACAGCGCAAGATCAGTGACTTTCTGGCACAAAACCCCTACCAGCAATTAAGCGTCAAAGTGGCCCCGGCCGATCTGGATAATCCCTTTGATGCCCTGCTTCAGGGGCAAAAGCGAATCCAGGCCGTCAGTACCCTTTCCAACAGTCAGAACATTCCGCTGCACCTGGAATATGTACCGACCCAAACCGCTGATACTTTGATATTAGAAAGGCAAGCACCATGAGGCACCAACTCTTTGCCAAGCTGTATCCGCTTCTGCAGGCGTTGTGGAACCATCGCTACCTGCTGCTCATTCCGGTACTGGTTATGCCACTACTGATGACAGCTGGCGGGACACTCAAAGCCAAGCGCTACTACGCCCAAACCACAATCTTGGTCCAAGAAGCCGCAATGCTTAACCCATTTCTGGAGGATCTGTCTATTTCGATGAACCTGCAGAAAAGGATCAAAGCCCTACGGGTATTGCTCCATAGCCAGTTCGTCCTGCAACAAGTCGCCATCGACCTTGAATTGGCCTCGCCAGACAACCCAAGCCAACTCAATGCCGTCACCAGCCAGCTCAATGGTAGCCTGAGCGTCAATCTGATTGGCAATGACCTGGTACAGCTTGGCCTCAACTGGCATACCCCAAAAGAAATGCCGCTGATCCTAAATAAACTCTCAGCCCTGTTCCTCGACAAACTACGTGCCCCCGGCCGGGCCTCAATTGATGGCTCCGAGCTTTTCCTCCAGCAACAGCTTGAATCAACCTTGGCCGATCTGGAGAGCGCCGAAAGTGCATTGGCAGCATTCAAATCAGACAATGCCAGTAACCTGCCCCAACTTCAGGGCAGCCGAATTCAAAATGATGCCCAGATCAACACCCTGATCCAAGAAACCAAGCTCGAATTGCTCAACGCCCAGGCCAAGCGGGATAACTTCTATGAC
>NZ_JACSOF010000212.1:0-8434 GCF_014349205.1 Photobacterium sp. BZF1 | reverse complement strand
AGTGATAGGTATGAGGAATAGCCCATAGAAAAATGGGAAAGAAACACCTTACATGGAGTACCACAAAATAAATGTCGGTTTGATCGAGAAATAAAAAAAAGGCCCGATATTCGGGCCAAACGTTGGTAGGTATATACACTTATTTTCGTGTATAGGACTTGTTATTTTTTAAAGAATGCGCGCTTCAGTGCCATTTCCAAGCCACGCACTTCTGCCAAACCTTTCAGGCGACCAATAGCCGAGTATCCAGGATTGGTTTTCTTCTTTAGATCATCGAGCATCTGGTGACCGTGGTCAGGTCGCATTGGAATCAAGCGACCCTCACCTGACGCCTCACGGCGCTGCTCTTCTTCCAAGATAGCCATCACGACATTGTACATATCGACATCGCCATCTAGGTGAGCGGCTTCATGGAAGCTCAATTGGTTCTCTTCACGCTGCGTTGAACGTAAGTGAGTGAAATAAATTCGGTCACCGTGTTGTTTGATCATGTTAACAAGGTCATTGTCACCACGGACACCGTAAGAACCGGTACACATGGTGATACCGTTATTCTTGCTTGGCACCTGTTCTGTCAGCCAATCAATATCTTCAATCGTTGATACAATGCGCGGCAGGCCAAGAATTGGGCGCGGTGGATCATCTGGGTGAACCGCCATTTTCAAGCCTGACGCATCACACACTGGCATCAGCTCACTCAAGAAATGCTTCATATGCTGACGCAACTTGTCTTTATCAATACCCGCGTAACGATCAAGTTGTGCTTGGAATTCCTCCAGGGTGTAACCTTCTTCAGCACCTGGGAGGCCGGCAATAATATTGCTTGTTAACTGGGCAACCGCTTCTTCAGACATCGCCTTGAAATACTCAAGTGCTTCGGCTTGTTCCTGTGCTGTGTATTCGTCTTCAGCACCCGGGCGTTTAAGAATGAATAACTCGAATGCAGCAAAAGCAATTTGATCAAAACGTAGTGCCTTTGAGCCATCAGGCATTTCAAATTCTAGATCGGTACGTGTCCAATCCAATACCGGCATAAAGTTATAACAAACCGTATCAATACCACATTCAGCGAGGTTACGAAGGGTCTGTTTATAGTTATCAATCCACTGTTGGTAATTACCTGTTTGTGTTTTTATTTCTTCATGAACAGGCACACTTTCAACAACAGACCAAGTTAATCCTTTGTCTTCAATAATTGCTTTGCGCTTTAGAATTTCTTCTACCGTCCAAACTTCACCGTTTGGAATATGATGTAGTGCGTTTACAATTCCCGTTGCACCCGCTTGACGAATATCATCAAGCGATACTGGGTCATTTGGGCCATACCAGCGCCAGGTTTGTTCCATGACAATCACCTTTTATAGACACACTTAACCCGCTCAATAATTCTGAGTTAAGTACTTTACAATTTAGAATGCACAATTACGTTAAAATAACTGCTTTTAAAGAGGCCAATAAAAATAATTGGCCTAATTGAATTTATTTAGCGGTTTATTTCTCACCGCCAAGGAGAACTACCGGATTCGAGCTAAATAAGTAGCCATCAAAATTCGGATCATCAATATCAGAAAGTTCTAACAGGCGTTGTTTTACATTCTCAAGGTGTTGCCACATAGCATTTTTTGCCGCAATGGGATCTTTACGCTGCATCGCTGCCAATATACGCGCGTGATCTTCCAACCATTCCTCACGGTATGCCTTACCAATAATGTGCGAGTGTAGCTTTTTCCACATCGGGCTTTGCTCACGTCGCTCCCACGATTGTTTTAGCATATCGACCAATACTGAGTTTTGCGTCGCTTCGGCAATGCACATATGGAACTGTTCATCACCGATACACTCTTCTGCCCCTGAGGCAATTTCACTGCGCTCAAGTTCTAGCGCAGCGCGCATCTTCACAATATCACTCGGTGTCACCTGGATAGCTGCAAACTCGGCAATATTACTCTCGAGCAACTGCCTTGCCTGCAGCATTTCGAATGGACCAGCATCATCGCTGATCACATTCTCCCGACTATTGGAGTGGCTTGGAATATTGAGGACATAAACCCCAGATCCCTTCTTCACCTCAACAAGATTTTCAAGTTCCAGCATAATAATTGCTTCACGGACTACCGTTCGGCTGACATCCAGTCGCTCGGCAATATCCCGCTCTGGCGGTAACCGATCGCCCACTTTATAGCGGCCATCGATAAGTTCTTGTCGCAACACCAAACCAAGCTCTTGGTATGGGCGTTTCGGTTCGAAGGGCATCATGATGATATTGTCACTTTTTTCCATTGCACTTATTCGCCATCATAATGACCAATCTAAATTGGTCAACCTCTTAATGTAAAAGTGTGGCAACACTTTGATTTTTATGGTTACAACAGCCTGCTTTTGCAGCTTATTGAACCGCTTTAATACGCTCTACGATTTCGTTCAGCTCAGGGTTAGATTTCTCTAGCTCATCGTACATAGGCTGTACCGCTTCAACGAATGCCGTTTTATTTGGCTTAACAAAAGTTACGCCCATTTTCTCTGCTTTAGCACGCTCTTTCGCTTCAGACTCAGCCCATAGCTCTTTCATCACTTCCATCGAGCTCATCGCTGCCTTTTTCAATGCTTCCTGGTGTTCTTCTGATAGACCATCGTAGGCTTTTGTCGAGATAACCAGTACATCAGGAACCATAGTGTGCTCATCTAGGCTGAAGTACTTAGATACTTCGCTGTGACGGCTTAGGCTGAATGATGGAATGTTGTTTTCTGCTGCATCAACAACACCTTGCTGCAGTGCTGTGTAAAGTTCACCGTATGCTAGCGGCGTTGGGCTACCACCCAGTGCATTTACCATCGAAATCGCTGACGGGCTAGGCTGAACACGGATCTTCATACCTTTCAGATCTTCAGGTGTTTCAATTGGCTTAGATGTGTAGAAGCTACGAGCACCAGCATCATAGTAAGTCACACCGATGAAACCACTGTCGCGAGAAGACGCTAGGATTTCCTCACCTACTTCACCTTCTTTTACGTTGTAGTAGTGAGTCTTATCACGGAATAGGTATGGTAGGTTGAATGCCGAGTATGCTGGAGCAAAGGCTTCAAGCTCAGCAGCGTTGGTTTTTACCATTTCCAATGCGCCGTTCTGCATTAGCTCCATTGATTCACGCTGGGTACCAAGCTGCGCATCTGGGTAGATACGGATACGAACTTCGCCATCAGTCAGAGCGCGAACTTCTTTGGCCATATGGTCCATCGCTTTGTGTACAGCATGGTCACGCGGGTGGTTATGACTTAGCTTGAAGGTCGTTGCTGCGTAAGCAGAAGCTGTAGCACCAAAAGTAAGGGCAGCACCGATCACTGCAGTAAGTACACTTTTACGCGTCATCATTGTTATATCTCCGTGGAATTGGTTGTCCATTGTGTAGGGTATTTCTTAAGTACGGGGCCAATATTGCGTCCAAATCAGAAAACCGTCAAAACAAAAAAGCAAATTGATTGACCAATATCACAATAAAAACCCTAAAATTGGTCAACCAATTCAATTGTGACTTGGCTCACGTGACTAAAATTCACACCATCTTATAATCCCTACAGAAAAAGCGCGTGCTTAAATATAGCCAGATGACATATCTGCTTACATTGGTTCACCAATAGATAAATCTGAGCATGCTTATTTATTTGAAAGGAACTAAAGATGAATAAATTGGTTGGTTACATAAATAGAGGGTTGGCGATGTTTACCGTGTCTCTCTCTACCTTCCTGGTGTTCTGTGTGATCTGGCAGGTCATTTCCCGCTATATCATTGGTAAACCAAGCACAATTACTGATGAGCTCGCACGATATCTATTTATGTGGGTAGCCCTAATTGGCGCAGCCTATACCACAGGGCTCAAGCGCCACCTTGCCATTGACCTGCTCACCATGAAGCTCAGCGGCAAAAGAAAACTGTTCAATGAAATATTCATCCAACTCGCCATCGCCGTCTTCGCCTTTATTGTCCTTGTATACGGCGGCACCAACTTAGCAATGAAGACTCTCGCGACAGGCCAAGTTACACCTGCACTTGGTTGGGAGATGGGCTTCATATACTTCTGCCTGCCAATTAGTGGCGCTTTGATGATTTTCTACTCAGTCATTTTTGCCTGGGAAAAAGTTAAACAGCTGATTTCCGGCAATATATGCATTGCTGATCCCCAAGAAAACTAATTACGCATATACAGCGGTGGGAGAATTTACCCCTTTCACCTTTGAACAAGACTTTATAAGAAGGATTCCACAATGGAATGGCAAGTCATCCTCACTCTATTCGGTAGCTTCGGCGTGTTACTCGCGCTGGGGATCCCTGTATCATTCGCCATCGGCCTTTCATCCCTAGCAACCATTATGATGAGCCTGCCGCTAGAACCGGCTATTGCCGTTGTCGCCCAACGTATGGCAGCGGGCCTTGATAACTTTGCCCTTCTGGCTATCCCGTTTTTCATCCTAGCGGGTAACATCATGAATCAGGGTGGTATCGCTATCCGCCTTATCAACTTCGCCAAAGTATTGGGTGGCCGCCTACCTGGCTCGCTGGCCCACGTAAACGTGATGGCTAACATGATGTTCGGTTCTATCTCTGGCTCAGCGGTAGCATCTGCGGCAGCCGTTGGTGGCACTATGTCACCACTGCAGAAGAAAGACGGTTACGACGAGCACTTTTCGGCTGCAGTAAACATCACTTCGTGCCCAACGGGTTTGTTGATCCCGCCAAGTAACACCCTAATCGTATTCTCGCTGGTATCTGGCGGTACTTCTATTGCTGCACTTTTCCTTGGTGGTTACATCCCTGGCATCTTGATGGGCCTAAGCCTAATGGTTGTAGCGGGTATCATTGCCAAACGCCGTGGCTACCCTGTTGCCGATAAACCATCACTAGCAGTGGTGTGGGATACCTTCATCAAAGCCATGCCTTCGCTATTGCTCATTGTCATCATCATGGGCGGTATCATCGGTGGTATCTTCACTGCAACTGAGGCATCAGCCATCGCCGTTGTCTACACCTTCGTGCTGGCGGTTATCTTCTACCGTGAAGTAAAAATCCGTGACCTGCCGAAAATCATCCTGGAATCAGCCGTTACAACATCTATCGTACTTCTGCTGGTTGGCGCTTCAATGGGTATGTCATGGGCCATGGCAAATGCCGATATCCCATACATGATTGCCGACGCCCTATTGGCAGTCTCTGAAAACCCACTGGTTATCTTACTGATCATCAACCTTATCCTATTGATTGTCGGTATCTTCATGGATATGACCCCAGCGGTACTTATCTTTACGCCAATCTTCCTACCTATTGCTCTAGACCTAGGTATCGACCCTGTTCACTTCGGTATCATGATGACCTTCAACCTAGCGATTGGTATCTGTACACCTCCGGTAGGCAGTGCCCTGTTTATCGGTTGTTCGGTGGCTAAAGTTTCCATCGATAAAATCATCAAGCCGCTATTGCCATTTTATGCCGCACTTATCGCAGCGCTATTGGCAGTCACCTTTATTCCTCAGCTAAGCCTATTCCTACCTAATTTGGTTCTTGGCTACTAACTGGGTTTACACCTAAATCAGTAACACGCTGAAGACTTCCCTGAGAACCCGCCCACCAGCAAATACTGGTGGGCCAAAGGAAAAGAAAATGGACACAATTTCAAATACCCCACTGAACAAAAATGTCATCCGCCCAACTTTTGATCGCTCGGTACTGAAAAGCCGCATCGTTCACTTGGGTTTCGGTGCTTTCCACCGCGCACACCAAGCCTTGTTTACCAACGAGATGCTAGAAAAAACAGGCAGCGACTGGGGGATCTGTGAAATCAACCTATTTGGCGGTGAAGAGCTAATCACCCAGCTTCGTGAACAGGATCACATGTACACCGTGGCCGAAAAAGGCGCCACGGCTACTGATGTGAAGCTGATTGCTTCTGTGACTGAGTCGCTACACCCAAGCTTTGAAGGCAAACGTGCCGTGCTGGATAAAATGTCTGAAGAGCAAGTCGCCATTGTTTCCATGACGATTACCGAAAAAGGCTACTGTGCTGATCCCGCAACAGGCCGTTTGGACAAGAACAACGCTCTGATTAAAGCGGACTTGGACAACCCACGCGAACCGAATTCTGCCATTGGCTACATCGTTGAAGCATTGCGTATCCGCCGCGAACTTGGCCTGAAGCCATTTACTGTAATGTCTTGTGATAACGTACAGGAAAACGGCCACGTTGCCCGTGCTGCGGTTTTAGATTTTGCCAATTTGGTTGACCAAGAACTTGCCGGTTGGATTGAAGCCAATGTGACCTTCCCATGTACTATGGTCGACCGCATTGTGCCTGCTGCAACCCCAGAGACTCTGGCAGAAATTACAGGACTTGTTGGTGTCGCTGACCCATGTGGTATTGCCTGTGAACCATTCCGCCAGTGGGTGATTGAAGATAACTTCGTAAATGGTCGCCCAGAATGGGATGTTGCCGGAGCAGAGTTCGTAGCCGATGTTGTACCATTTGAAGAAATGAAGCTGCGAATGCTAAACGGCAGCCATTCGTTCCTGGCTTACCTTGGTTATCTGGGCGGCTACAAGCACATCTCCGATACCATGACCAACGACAACTACCGCAAAGCCGCGTTTGACATGATGATGCAGGCACAAGCCACTACCCTGACCATGCCTGAAGGTACGGATCTTGAAGCTTACGCCAAGTTGCTTATCGAGCGCTTTACCAACCCTAGTCTGAAGCACCAGACCTGGCAGATTGCGATGGACGGCAGCCAGAAAATTCCTCAGCGTATGGGTGGCTCACTACGCCATCACCTGGCTGCAGGTACCGAGTACAAATGGCTTGCCATGGGCATTGCAGGCTGGATGACTTACATCAGCGGTGTTGACGAAGAGAACAATACCATTGATGTCCGTGACCCAATGGTTGAGCAATTCCGCGAAATCTACCAGCAATACGGCAAAGAGCCTGCGGTGGTTAAAGCCATCCTGGGTATCGAAGCTATTTTTGGTACCGACCTGATTCAAAACGATGACTTCGTAGAAGCGGTCACCAAAGCTTACCAGCTTATTATCAGCAAAGGCGCACGCGCAGCCGTTGCCTCTCTTTAATCAATATTAGACACCGGGCGATGGCTATCGCCCGGTGTCATTTTGGAGCTTATGATGAAAGACTTTCTTTGTGACGACTTCCTACTATCAAATGAAATTGCGCGTGTGCTTTACCATGATTACGCCAAGGACATGCCAATCTATGACTACCACTGCCATTTGAATCCACAAGAAGTCGCTGAAAACCGCCGCTTCGATAACATCGGTCAAATGTGGCTAGAAGGCGACCACTATAAATGGCGCGGCATGCGCTCGGCAGGCGTGCCAGAATCATTGATCACTGGTAAAGAGACCAGCGATTACGACAAATACATGGCTTGGGCCAAAACGGTTCCTCAGACGTTGGGTAACCCACTTTACCACTGGACTCACCTAGAGCTACGTCGTCCATTCGGCATCACCGGCAAGCTATTTGGCCCAGAGACCGCTGACGGGATATGGCACGAGTGTAACGAGATGCTAGCAAGCCCTGAGTTCTCGGCCCGTGGCATAATGAAACAGATGAATGTGGTGATGGCCGGTACCACCGATGACCCGATCCACTCCTTGGAGTACCACAAAGCAATTGCCCAAGATGACAGTTTTGATGTTGAGGTCGCCCCTAGCTGGCGCCCTGACCGCGCCTTCAAAATTGAACTAGATGGCTTTGCTGAGTACATGCAGATATTAGGTGAAGCTGCTGATATCGAGATTGCTTCATTCGCCGATCTACTTACTGCATTAGACCGTCGTCTTGACCATTTTGCCGCTCACGGATGCCGAGCCGCTGACCACGGTATCGAAATCGTCCGATACGGCAAAGTACCGTCAGAGCAGACACTGAATAGCATGCTTACTCGCCGCCAAGCCGGTGAAGTGCTGACTGAACAAGAAGTTGACCAATTCAGCACCGCCGTACAGGTATGGCTTGGCAAGCAATACGCCAAGCGCGGCTGGGTAATGCAGCTGCATATTGGTGCCCAGCGCAATAACAGCACCCGTATGTTCAAGCTGCTTGGTGCCGATGCTGGTTTTGACTCTATTGGGGACCGCCCGTTTGCCTTCCAGCTCGCATCGCTATTAGATGATATGGATCTGAGCAACGAACTACCTAAAACAATCCTGTATTGCCTAAACCCTCGAGACAACGAGATGATGGCTACCATGATTGGTAACTTCCAGGGTGGCGGCATTGCAGGCAAAGTTCAGTTTGGCTCAGGTTGGTGGTTCAACGACCAGAAAGACGGTATGCAACGCCAGATGGAACAACTGTCTCAGCTAGGTCTATTGAGCCAGTTTGTCGGCATGCTGACCGATTCTCGCAGTTTCTTGTCCTATAC
>NZ_JACSOF010000211.1:0-8445 GCF_014349205.1 Photobacterium sp. BZF1 | reverse complement strand
CCGGAACCGCCGGCAAGAATAATACCTTTCATTGCTATTACCCCTTGTTACCAAGACGTTCTAGGCTGTATGAACCATCCAAAACACGGCTCCACCACGTTTTGTTGTTCAGGTACCACTCAACGGTCTTGCGGATACCGGTTTCGAAGGTTTCTTCCGGCGTCCAGCCAAGCTCTTCACCAATCTTTGTGGCATCAATGGCGTAACGCACATCGTGCCCAGGGCGGTCTGTCACGTAGGTGATCAGATCTTCGTAATTTGCCACACCCTCTGGTTTCGCCGGCACCAACTCTTCAAGCAGCGAGCAAATAGTTTTAACGACCTCGATATTGGCTTTCTCATTGTGGCCACCAATATTGTAGGTTTCACCAATCTCACCTTTGGTTACCACTGTGTATAGGGCACGGGCATGGTCTTCAACATACAACCAGTCACGGATTTGCATACCGTCACCGTAAACAGGCAATGGCTTGCCATCCAGCGCATTGAGGATCATCAGCGGGATCAGTTTTTCCGGGAAGTGGAAAGGCCCGTAGTTGTTAGAACAGTTGGTGATAATGGTCGGGAAACCATATGTACGCAACCACGCGCGAACAAGGTGGTCACTGGATGCCTTCGATGCAGAATAAGGGCTGCTTGGGGCATAAGGTGTCGTTTCAGTGAACAGGTCGTCAGTACCTTCCAGATCGCCATAAACTTCATCGGTCGAAATATGGTGGAACCGAAATGCCGCTTTGGCCTCATCCGCCAATTGATTCCAGTAAGTACGCGCCGCTTCAAGCAAATTATAAGTACCAACAATGTTGGTCTCGATGAAAGCGGCTGGACCATCAATAGAACGGTCAACATGGCTTTCTGCCGCCAAATGCATCACGGCATCAGGTTGATGCTCCGCAAAAACACGGTCAAGAGCTGCACGATCACAGATATCAACTTGCTCGAAGGCATAACGCTCATGGCCGTCAACGCCGGTTAATGATTCCAGGTTACCTGCGTAAGTCAACTTATCAACATTAACAACAGAATCATTGGTATTTTCGATGATGTGGCGAACAACCGCAGAGCCGATAAAACCAGCACCGCCTGTAACCAAAATTTTCACAGACATATCCTTAAGTTAAGCACAGCAACGACAAGTGCTGCAGACGTAAGCAAATCGTCACAGTATACCAAACAAATCACAGTGAGATAAGCTTAGCCATTTTATGTCCGGGTATAAGAAACCTAGCAAAATTCATGAAAAGCAATGATTTAACATCACTAGTTGTTATCTACAGTGAATAAAAACTTTTGCAGATTTTAGATTTTTCCAACTTTCAGGACATTAGCTAACCAACAGAAGCCCATTCTCACAATTAATACTTCACCCCCCTCCCCCTGAAACTAGCATTTGTTTGTGAATTTGGGAGAATCTTTATGTGGTATAAACTTGCTTATTTAAGTTTCGCAATAGGACTTTTAGGATGTAAGGGCGATAACAACAGTGATATCGATGTCCGCCAGGCTGCGCTAGACAACGTCCAGAATATTATCATTATCTATGCTGACGACCTCGGGTATGGGCAGGTAGGCGCGAATGGCCAGACCAAAATCCTTACCCCAAGGTTAGATGAGCTAGCATCAAAAGGGGTTAATTTCAGCCAATTCTATTCTTCGGCCGCGTTCTGCCCACCTTCACGAAATAGCCTGTTAACCGGTAACCATACCGGTGAAAGCCAATGGAAACGTTCCAGTGATATGTTTGGGGAGGAAACAACCATTGCAGATGAGTTAAAAGCGCTGGGCTATGATACCTCCATATTCGGCAAATGGGGGATGTCGCTTGCTGACGATGATGCTGCACAGTTTATACGGGATACCTACCCTTTGTGCTCTAATTTATCGCAGGATGACATGATCAGGAAGTTACCAGAAGAATTTATCAACAACCCATTTGATGCAGGGTTTTCTACTTTCGTTGGCTTTATGCAACACCGTGATGCCCATGTGCACTACCACGACAGCCCCAACACCGCAGAAGAAAGCACCCCTTACAAACCCTACTATGAAAATGTCCGTCAGGATCTTTATCAATTGATCGGTGAAGAGGTAAAACGCTACAAGACAACCGCTGATCAATACTTACCAGATTTGATCATGGAAGAGGCCCTTGCCCATCTTCGAAAAGTCAAAGATGAGAAGTTTTTCATGTATTTGGCCTCACCGTTACCCCATGCGGAGCTCGTCTCTCCGCCAGAGACAAAAGCTTTGTACCAACAAAATGGTACTAGCATTTTTCCAGAGACGCCTTGGACAGGAAGCCACATTTTCTACCGTCACGTTGATGAACCGAGGGCAGAATTAGCAGGAATGATCACTCGATTGGACGAACACATCGGTTGGGTATTGGATGAGCTGGTTGAACTTGGCATTGAAGATAAAACCATGGTCATTGTATCCAGTGACAATGGGCCACATATGGCTGGCGGGATCAACGACCTCACATTCTTCAATTCTTCCGGCGGATTAAAAGATGGAAAATGGACACTTTATGAAGGTGGCATTAGGGTGCCGACCATTGTTTACTACCCTGGTATTGCCGCTAAAGAAGATCCAACACCAATCGCTCAATACCAAATCAAAGATACCTTGATGGAATTAGTGACCCAGCAAGTGCAACCCCGCTCGTTCCTACCGGCATTGTTAGGTACGGAAATCGATGCCTTGCCATATCTATACTGGCAACATTACTACGACAAACGGGATGAACCACTATATGAAAAGCCCCATACTTTGCAGGCCGTCAGGAAGGGGGATTGGAAGTTAGTAAGGCTAGAGCCCGAGGCTGATGCGACCACTAACTATGGCCACACTAGCCTTGAATTGGAGCTCTATAATCTCGCTGATGATCCAGCTGAGTCACAAAACCTGGTTCAGTCTAACTGTGACATCACCCGTGAGCTTATTGATATTCTCAACCTTTACGCGACACCTGAAAACTTCATAAGCCCTATTGGCGATTTTGGTTGCGGGGAGTAAATAAAGATAGCTATGATCAAGGACGATCAAATCCCGCCACAAATTCACGTTCTTTCTTCAATTTCCACTTTGCATACATCCGGGCTAAGCGCTCTTCCCACCCCATTGGCAGGTACTCACCGGAGAATACTTCTTTCGCGGGAATGGTATGATCAGGCAACTGCAAAAAATCGAACACTTTCTTTAAGGTTGCATCGTGATTGTTTCGCAATTGGTTATTATGTAATACCAGTATTTGGTCTTTGTCAAAAAGCTCCATTAACTTTTTATACTGGACAGAAAAGTGGCCCCTATCCATATAGGAATGCACCCGCCAAGGCGAGGTCGGGGTCCGGTCTCCCCTAGCCTCTTCCAATCTTGAGGGCTCGGCTAAAAATGCCTGGAACATACCTTTAGGTTCCAAGCCGCGCTTGTGTTCCATCTGGTACTGGGAAACCGCCCTATCGACCGGATCGCGCAGTAGGAAAATCACTTTGGCATCTGGCGCATATTCAGCTACCGACTCAATGGCCTCAGGCCAATAACTATAAATTGGCGTTGCATCACACAGGTACTTTTCCCCTTGGTAATGCCCTGACAGGGTATCAAAACAGGCTTGAAACTCACTGCGTGTCATCTCAGGTGCTTGAGCACTGTCAAAAACGTGCGCTTCCTTATTCTGGACCAAGCAGATATCAGGGTGCTGCTGGATAAAACTGGCTAACGCTGTTGTGCCACATTTCTGGCCACCAACGATAAATAGGTTTACCGCCGCCATTATTCCGCAACCTCAGTAAACAACTCGATACCACAATCAACAATGCCCGTTGCATCCTGGTTTTCCTGGATCACAGTAAACATTGCCGCATCAACACCTCGGTGCAAGAACTTGCGCTCGCCTTCTTCAATCGCTGAACAACCACAGTTCAAGAAGTATGAGCCATTACGTAGCAAACAAGTAAAGCGGAAACGTACATTCATCGTTTGCCCTGCAGCCACATATGGAATGCGAAGTTGATGATTGCGTGTTGTGGTGGCACCCGTCAACTCAAAGCCCGATACCGTTTTGATGAGCATGCCGAACCCAACTTCAAAGGCTTCTTTATCAAAAGTGACCTTAAAGCAGTAGTCATATTCATGCCCAGATTCTAGCAAATTGACTTGCTGTCCATTGAGGTTACGGATATGCGGGTTTTCAATGCGTGCGCCATTGGATTGGTACCAAACCGTTGATGCTGGCGTTATGTTGGCGTCAAATTTACCGCTATCATCCACCTCGACATCATCTTGCTCGGTTTTCTCTGTAGGTAGAAGGCCAGATAAAATTTGCTCACGGAATTCGCTACGTTCATCACCGGCCATATGAAGGAGCTTGTGATAGTTTGATACCACTTCCTTCGGGTGGCCTTCCATCAGCACATCACCATGATCCAACAAAATGGCGCGGTCACACAGTTCAATCACCTGCCCTGCAGAGTGTGACACAAACAATAGCGTGACCCCTTGGGCCTGAAGCTGCTTAATGCGTGCATGACATTTACGTTGGAAAGCATCGTCACCGACAGCCAAAGCCTCATCGACGATCAGGATATCAGGGTCGATATTGATAATGACGGAAAATGCTAAGCGTAGCATCATACCGCTAGAGTAGGTCTTTACCGGACGGTCAATAAATTCCCCAATATTAGCGAACTCAATGATGTCATCAAAGCGGGCTTGGATTTCCTCATGGGTCAAACCAAGCAAGGTCGCATTGAAGTAGATATTTTCACGGCCGGTAAATTCTGGGTTAAAGCCTGAACCGAGTTCAAGCAGCGCCGCTACCCTGCCAGTGACCTCGACATTACCTGCGGTTGGCGCCATTACACCACAGATGATCTGTAATAAGGTCGACTTGCCGGAACCATTATGACCAACAATGCCAATCGTCTCTCCCCGTTTAGCCTTGAAGCTAACACCTTTCAGGGCCTCAAAGCGCTGGCATACATCTTTCGAAGAGAAGATGTGGGCTTTCAGCAACTGTAAAGGCGACTGGTACATCAGGAAGGATTTAGAGACTTGATTTACATTAATGACGTGTTCCATAAGCGCTACCACTGTTTACGAGGTCAGGCATTATCCTCTAAATAGCAAGATTATGAAAGGGAAGATAAAGGCTTGACGTTGGTGCATGCGTTTATGCGTGACGAGAAGATGGGGCAATAGGACATAAGATGACCTGTTGACTAAGAAGGTTCACACAACTAAGACGCATGCAAGGTCCAAATCAATTTATTGGCATTGAATCGTTAAGAGTTACAACTTTGAAGAGAATTTTTAAGCAAATATAATGGCAGAATATTTATTTCTAATTAGAAGAAAGATCCATTCCAATCCGTTTCATCAAGCGATAAATGTGAGATGGCTCAAATTCCACCTGAAATTCATCTTTAATGAACGAGTTAATTTCGACACCTGTCAACTTTTGGTCTTCATTCTCAACATTCCAGATTTCGATATAATTTTGCAATCTCTGAATTTGCTCTTGAGATAAGGTCGAAGGCCTTCCTGAACGAGGCTTGTCTTCTAACCCATCAAGCCCGTGCTTAATATATCTTGATACCCAGTTATTAACACTTGAACGGCTAACTTTCAATGATCTGGAGATTTCTGTCCTATTTTTGCCATCTTTAAAATGCGCAAGAGCTAGTAAACGAATTCGTTTTTGGGCATTCTTTTCTTTACGCGCTAATTGATGAAAATCGATAGATTCAAACTTATCCATTTTATTTCCGTCCATAATGTTTCGCGGCTATTAGAGCATAAAAGCCTACGCTTTCATATACCTTTATGTGAGCAATATCACACAACAGCCCAGATATTCTGACAAACCTCTGACATTGCCTAAATTTAAAGCATGATCTTGTTTTTTGATGCATTATTTTACTTCACAGCTTTAAACTACGATTAAAATAACAACAACAAGATATGAAATTTACTCATGCAAAATATAACTTTTATTTATGGAGTAAAAAGCCGCAAATCCTCGTGATTAAAAAATATTACAGTTTATTTGTTAAAATAAAATTATTATCGATAACAAGTAAATTTACTTATCGTCTTGATAGCTTTATCACAGGTGTTGTTCAAGCTTTATGAGAGCAAGAGGTTAAAGAAAACCTTTGTACAAAGACAAATATCAGCTATCAATAAAAAAGGGAGCCTAAGCTCCCTTTTATTAGACTAAATGAACAGACTCAATTAAAGAGTTGAGAAGTCATTGTCATCGCTAGAAGTAGTTTGGATATCGATACCGCCACCAGCACGCTTCATTACTGAAGCTTCACCGTTTGCAGTTTCAACTTCGAATAGGAAACGAGCTTCACGCTCAGGTGTAATTTCAATGCCTAGATCAGCAGTGATGTCCTGTGGAGAAAGCGTTAGTGCACCATTGCTTGGAAGAACCATAGAAAGAGGCTTAGATTCTGCAAGAACAGTTGACTCACCGTTTTCATATTGCCAAACAGTCACGTTTACTTTACCGCCTTCCGCTGGAATGTTACCAGATACGTCACGGATGTAGATAGTGTTGTTAGCTGTAGTACCAGTAGTCACTGTGTCAAAACGGAAACCATCACGATCAATGATGTTTGTAACATCGTCGATTGAATATGTAGTAAATGTCGGGCTAGTGCTGTCAATGCGGAAAGTCGCAGTTAGTGCTTGAGGAACGATTGGCGTTTCACCATTGAACTCAAATGCAGGAACTGAGATAACATTTTTACCTGTATCAGGTTGGATAGCACCATTTAGTTTGGTAATAAACGCAGTACGATCCGCATTTACTTTCCATTCTGTAGTACCACCTACTGAAGGGTAAGTGTCACCAACAACATTCGTGAAGTCACCAGATACGATTACAGTTACGTCTTCTTGGTTAACAGTCTGGTTTGTTGTGTTATTGCTGAATGAGAACGAACCGCCAGTGATTGCTGATGGTTTAGTGCTGTCTGTAGGGGTTTTGAAAACCATGTACTGATCTGCTACAGAAGCAGTATCAACTTCAGCTGCAGAATCAACAACTGAAACAACATCAACAAGCTTGAATACTTGGCCTACATTACGAGGGTTAATCGAGAAAGAACCATCTAGGCGCTGTACACCAATGCTAACAGACGCGCTACCAGCTGCGTCTTGAAGGTTAAACATACCAGAGTGTTTCAAGTCAACACTAAAGCCATCACCTAGTACTGCTGGCTTTAGTACAGGAACAGCAATTGTAGTTGTATTCAGCAGTTCTGCACTATCTAGAAGAAGGCTTGAAGATGTAGCTGTTTCAACAGCGATAGCATCTTTAAAGTCATTGATTTTATCAAGGTTCCAAGTTGCACCGCCAGATAGTTCGATACGAACAAACGATGCAGGTGGAATCTCACCTTCAATAACATCCGCACCAGAATCGTCGTAGCCTTCTGTTACTGTGAAAATAGGGTTCACAATTTTGTCGTTAGCTGTTTGGAACTCTAGAACAGTTTGAGTTGACTGAGATGCAACGCTTGAAACAACCATTGTACCAGTGTAGTCATAAGCACTTGCTGTACCAACCATACCTAGCGTTAGAGCCGCTGCGATTACTGTTTTCTTAAACATTGAATATATCCTTTGAATAATTTCCCACTAAATTTGGGGCCAGATTTTTATTCTTAGCTTCCATACTTAATACTTCATAAATATGACAACCAACTTAAAACCCTTTCCACTTATAAAGTGGGTTTTTGTTTCCACTTATAAGTTGAGGTGAATTCTGTTCTATTTTAGTTTTGGTGTCAACATTCCAAACCAAGCAAAAAATAGCATTTTTAATTTAAGTTAAACACTATTGGGATATGACATAAATACCAATAAAAACAAGCACATAAATCCAGAAAACCAATTAATAATCGGCAACAACCATCTCTATACATTATTATCACTGAAAGACAAACCCACCATAATCGGTAAAAGTATCAAGCCAAACAAGCCGTGAAAAATAATTTAAGCTCGGTAAAAAAAACTGATCTGATCGGCAGAAGTTATCGGTCATTCGGTTATTATTTCATTATTGTTTCGGTATAAGTATCAAACCAAACATGGATTAAAAAACAATCTAATAATTATTACTGAATTCGATTACATTCAGGGTATGGAGAAAAAATCATGTAATTAATTAAAAATTAATCAAATTTCTGGCACAGAGATCAAGTATTTATAGTCAAAATTCCACCGCTATAAATATGCAAGCAATTGACCATAAGAGCAAAGACTTTTACCACCACTCAGCAATGGGATTTTCACACTCAACCAAACAAACGTACAAGAATATAGACCGATCATGTACTTAAGGCCAATTTAAAAATGGTTCAAATTTTTTCCATAAAATATAGAACAATTAGAAGGAAGTTGAGGTTCGTCACAGTTTTTCTAAATGAT
>NZ_JACSOF010000210.1:0-8572 GCF_014349205.1 Photobacterium sp. BZF1 | reverse complement strand
ATATATAATCATTTTGCATAAAGGGTGGGTTAAATTATCTCTGTAAAGAATATGTAGTAACAAAAGAACCAATTGATTTAACATTGATTTATCATTTGGTTAACAGGTGGGTGTGAAGTGGTTAGCATCAAAGATGTATCTGAATTTTATAACTATAAATACCGGGTGTTTTACTTACATTTTTATCAGTAAAGGTTTTATATATTTCCTGAAAGTTTCGCTATAGAGGACGTACATATTCGGTGCTATTAATTAAAATATTCTCCTGTCTAACTTTTTATATTATTGTCTATTTAGGTAGGCAGTTCGAGATACAACTTAAAAGTAATCTAACCCACAAAATGTGATTATATATTTTGTGGCACTATAAGGCAGTACACTTTGCGTTTGAGTCATCAGTTTGGTGGTATTAACTAGCTTTGCCTCAAGTGCATGCTGAGTATTTGCTTAAGTCGCTTTTAACTCTCCTTTTTGTTCTCTGGAGCCAAAAGTAATTCCTTCTCGTCACAAATTAAATCAACCCGAGCTTTTCCATGAGCTTTTATATAATAAAGTTGGTTATCACAAGCACTGAAAATAGCATCAAATGACTCTTGTTCGCTTTGCCAAATACAGGCTCCTCCACTCCAAGTAATCTTACTGTTATTAAAACTATTGAGCTTATTCAACAACACTTTATGATGTATAACCTCCTTTATCTTTACAATTGTCAGAAACTCCTCACCTCCATATCGAACAAGACATGAGTCTTTAGTTGGAAAACTTTTTGTTAGAAATCTTGCAGCATATTGTAATGTATTGTCACCAAATTCATGTCCATAGTCATCATTTATGCTTTTGAAATCATCTAAATCCAAAAGAGCGACAAAATACAATCCCATACAATTTGAAGTAAAATATTGAAGGTACTCACGGTTGTAGAGTTGTGTCAAAGGGTCGAAGAACGCCTTTCGTTGATATCCTTGGTACAAACTATGCTCACGGGAGAAGTAGGTTGAAATGACCAAAAATTTATCATGGTTTATCTTTAATTTACTCAATATTAAGTTCATACCATATGATGGCGTTTCGGTGCGTTTGATGAAACTCGCTTCTTCAAGGTTATCGACTAAGATAAATTCACTGTTAAAAAAACTGACTCCAGCACTTGATGGACGCTCGACCGCTATCTTGATGTTCTTTAATATTTTTCCTCGAAACTTAAGCAACAACAGTAACCTGTAGTAGCGAGCAAAGATACAGTTAAACACCAACCCGTATATCAGAAAAAATAACAAGAGTAACAGGCCAGCATTCATACTAGATAGTTGTAATGGAGATATAGTTTCATGCAATTCTCCTGTTACGTGAGGAGAGTAGTGTTCAAAAAAGGGATCTAGATCAAAAAGCAAGTTGGAGAAAGGGTAATTCTGTAAATAGTCACTGATAATGTTATAACGCAGAAAAGCTATGATCGTCAGTGTATTCGTTATTCTCTTCTTATGGCTCTTATAAGATGGATTATTTAATAGAGCTAATGACAAGCTTTTTGTAGTAATCACAACTCCTTCAACTTCAACCATGACATATTCGTCGGATTGTAGAAAATCACTAGAGTTCCGTATCACACTAATATGATGCAATTTTTCACAAGTAGAAGACAACTTAGTTGTGGTCACTTGCTGGGGGGGCGTTACTATTAGATCTAGGTTTTGTGCATCAAACATGTAACAGTGTGACTGTAAAAAGTTACTATCGTAATCGTAATGATATTGCTCAGTTTTGAGCATGGCTTCGACGACATTAAAGAAGTTGCTTAGCCTTGAATGTGCGCTTGTTAGCTGAGTTTCTAGATGTGTCTTAACTGAAATGACCACAACGCAAAAAGTGATGACTGCTAAAGAAAACGCAGTGACTAGAGTGTATGTTTTTCTCATAGCCAACCTCCACATACATAAGTCTTATATTCACCTTAATGCATTATGTGCTCGTTATGACCATTATTATTAGTCATATGTCAAATTTTTGTATAAAAACTGTTCAAGTTAAATGAGTTACTGCTGTTCAAATTGATTGAACATTAAATCAGTTCATGACTCAGATTTGAGGATAGCGTTTTTAATTTCTCTTCTTTTTGTCGTCATATGGTAATAACCGTCATCTGGTATTTGATATTTTTGTGTTGCCGCTTCCCACATTCGTAATGCCATGTGTGTAGGGGCTTTATAAACATTGAAAATGCAGGTGGGATAAATGAAAAGAGTTATGACGCTTATCGTAGCTTCAGCTTGGTTGTTTGTTATCGGCAATGCCTATGCCGTTTCAGATGCCGCAAAGGTGGGTGCAAATGCGGGAGCGATGATCTATTGCTATGACAATGTGGCGCAGTCGAGCCAGCAGTCTAAGTACAAGCTTCTAAAACTTCATACATATGATGAGTACAAAAAATTACCGGATAACGAGCGTGCCACAGCATTGTTGATGAAAAAGGCCGCTGAAGATGGGGATTACTTAGGCGACCCTCTAGATAAAAGACGTTGCGATAACCTGC
The DNA here is from genome assembly GCF_014349205.1 of Photobacterium sp. BZF1. NCBI lineage: Bacteria > Pseudomonadati > Pseudomonadota > Gammaproteobacteria > Vibrionales > Vibrionaceae > Photobacterium > Photobacterium sp. BZF1. Next base: position 6,042 of record NZ_JACSOF010000210.1, on the reverse strand, counting down.
GTAAAATGCTCTATCTGAAATATTAACTACGTCATTTGCATAGAGGTGTGGGGTGGTGTTTAGAACAGGAGTGCATCAAAGTATTTTTTCCATATCGTCACCCGCGCCTCCACATATATTGTTGTTGGGAAATGTTCTCTTGCTCATTTTGTTGGCGTACATACGTTTATCTGTCTGGGCATATAGCTCATTAAGGTTCAAGTTCTCGATCTCTTTTACGCTTATACACCCGTAGCTAACACTGAATCTGTCGGGATATCCGGCAAAGGATTGGTGCTTTGAAAGTGTTGCTTGATAATTAGCTTCTATTTTCTGGCAGCGTGCCTTGAGATCCTCTTCCGTGATATTTTGTGACAACACGATAAACTCATCACCGCCGACTCGTGCAACAATATCATTTGAACGGGTGTACCTTTTAATTTCCGAGGCTAAGGTTTGGATTGCAATATCACCGCAGTCATGACCAAGTTCATTGTTTATTTGCTTCAGGTTGTCTGAATCGAAATATGCAATTGCAATAGAATCACTTATGGGCTGCGCTATATTTGTGTTGTGATGACTAGAACGTAACTGGCTGATCGTTTTTTGTGCTAGGGTAGCTAAGCCTCTGCGATTGTAGACGCCCGTTAATTCATCGGTAATGGCGAGTTGTCTTACCTGCTCATAGGCATCAATAAGCTTGAGATCTGCTGTGATTAGCTCTCTAAGCTGTTCGAGCAGTTGGAACAGAGTGTCATTATACTCGTGTGGTTTGGTATCTATCGCGCAGATAGTGCCGAATACAGTGTTATCTGGCCAATATATAGGCATCCCAAAATAAGAACGGATAGGGCCTTCTTTAACAAAGGGGCTTTGACTCCATTTTGGATGATTTACAGGGTCAGGAACATAAAGGGAATCACCTTTATCAATGACATGCTTACAGAAGCTATTCATTTCATAAGGCCAGGCATCACATGGCTTGAGGAAATTATCGTTGTTTTGACTCGAACGTACGGTGAAGAACTCTTTTTCACGCAACTGGACAATAGCGCCACATTTACAACCAAATAGCTGTGAGATCAAATCGACAGTTTTCTGCCATTTTTCTAGATCCAGTTCTGGATGCTCATTTGAAGTGAGAAATTGTGTTCGGTCAAACATATCTAGCCTCCTGCTCAGCAATAGAAGTATATACTGCTAAGGGAGTAACAGCAGGCAATGGATAGAAAGAATGGTTTTTTTTTATGATCTTGGTTGAGTTATTTTGCACTCTTGTTACCAAAGCAACCCAACCTATTGGTTGGTTGAATGCTTTCCCTGTTATTGATTGGAAAGGTTGATAGAGCTCTGAAATGAGAAACAAGGGAGAGTGTGAATTCTCCCTTGGCGTTATAGATGATGTTAAGAGCAGACAAACCATGAATTAGCAGGGGCGGTAATATAAGAGCTTCTGTGCCAATTTACTTTCTCCAATGCTGGGGCGGTACGAATATCCCCTCTGAATTTGTCTTTTACAGACACTTTAACCAAGCCATCATTCACGCTAAACACTTGTCCGCGGTATGTGTGCCCCATATTGGTTTGGTGTGGGTGGTCATACAGACATACTGTTGCCCCGACACTGGAGTAAATATATCGGCTTTCATCACCCCATGGGGCTGTCGCAGGGGATGCAGGTTGGTTAATCGCATGCATAGTAACCCCTGCAGGTGCCATTTTGCGTAATGGTGAATAGGGCTCATAACCAAGCACCTGTGCACTCTCGAACCATTGGCTTTGGTTGGCTTGGGTATTTTCATTTAGCCTTAGAGTGACAAAAGGGCCATCTAAACATAAGTCCGCCCAAAGCGCAGTGCTAGTAATTTTGGCTGAGAAAAGCGGTTGCTCATTGGGTGTGTTAGCACCAACAACACACCATGTGCCACTGGCTTGATTGATCAACTGTCCGTTATTGGTATCACAGACCCGCTTGGCAAGTACTTGGTATTCAGCAATATCATTGGCCGCTTGTTGAGGGCTATCGGAGCAATATCTGTAAGTATAAGCAAAGGTGTTCTTGGGATAAAACATCCCTTTATCGACTACAGCACCGTTACGGCGGGCATCAGTCAAGGCAATAAAGCTTTGGGTGGAATCGTAAAAGCTATACTCCCCAGTTCGCCTTACGGTGTCTGGGTCAGAGCTACAGCCACTGATTAGCAAAGGAATGACTAGGGAAAATGGGAAGAGTTTTTTAGCCAACGGGAACATCACGCATCTACCTCCTACGCCAACCACATGACAGAACAGCAACATTGTATTGGTATACAAAATGTTACATGTGTCACAAAAATAGCATGGCTTTAAGTATATAGGATTTGATGCGAACTGCTGAGAATGTCTATGAGACGGCACCTAAAACAGAGAAAGGTGCCTGTGATTAAGTGTGTTACTGACTCAATGGAAGGCTAGCCCCTAATAGAGCGAAAACCGTTCCGCAACCACGATTAAAGCGTTGACCACTTTTCTGAAGCCAAGGGCGTAATTGGTGAGCGATACAAGCAACAAAGAATTCAACACTAAATTCAACAGCAGCGAATGTTGCGGCCAAGATACTGAACTGCGTGAGCAATGAAGATTCAGGAGTCATAAATTGTGGTAAGAAGGCGCCAAAAAAGAGAATGACTTTTGGGTTTGCAATGGCGGCTAGCAGGCCCTGCCTAAATCTTGCTGTGTGGCCAAGATCAATAGCCGACGTTTGTTCCAAAGAGATAGCGGGTGAACGCCATAATTGAATGCCGAGATAAATAAGGTAAGCGCCCCCTAACCATTTCAGCAAAGAGAGAACATTTGCCGATGCCATCATCAGTGAACCGATGCCAAACATAGAGATGGCAATAACACCAACAAAACCAGTGACCCCGCCAAGAATGGTTGAGAGCGTTTTTTTCCGGCCATATAGCGCGCCGTGACTTAATGCTAGAAGGCCATTTGGGCCAGGAGCGAAAGCTAATCCTGTCACTGCAACCAAATATAACAGCCAAGTTTCCAATGCCATGAAGTTACCATTTATAGAAAAGATATTGCTTGGCAGTATATGGTTAAAACAAGCAATTGATTTGGTAGTTTTAGGACTACTTAAGGTAATATTTGGACATAACAAGCTAAAGACACTTAACCACCTAGATGATGAACAAAATGCAGCCAGCACAACATGACACTATGCCATCAGGCTCAAAGCCAGATGTTCGGTTTCTCCTGTTGCCGTTGCCGACATTCAATATGTTACCTTTCGGCAGTTTCCTTGATAAGTTACGTTTTTCCGCTGACGATGAGGACTATAGCCAACAGAGGTACTGCTCTTGGGACGTTGCTGGGCTATCAGAGGGTGAAGTTATATCAAGTAGTGGTGTGTATCTTTCGGTTCATAATGCCCTTGAGCACCTAGAGTTAGCGAAATATGACTACGTCGTTGTATTTGGTGGTCGGAGTGCTAACGAAATGAAGATGCTAGCAACATTGTATCGGTCATTCCTTAAAAAGGCGGCGGCAAAAGGCCTAACCTTAGTGACGGTAGATAATGCATGTTTTACTTTCGCTGAGCTTGGTCTGTTTGATGGTTGTGAAGTTGCGGTCCACTGGCGACATTTACAAGAGTTTGAGACGGACTATCCAACATTGAAAGCTCGCTCAGATCAACTCTACTGTATTGATGGTAAGCGGATAAGTTGTGCCGGAGGAACGGCAGTCATTGAACTGGCCATCGAGTTATTGACGCGTAAGTCTGGACGTGAAAGGGCGTTGAAGGGACTTGCCGATATGCTGGTGGATGAAACACGGAGTCGGCAGCATCATTTAAAGTCATTAGGTGATGATAAGAATGTAACCCATCAGCATAACCGACATGTAGCACGGACTGTTGCATTGATGCGCCAGAATTTATCAGCGCCTTTGAGCATTGAGGATCTCGCGCTCCAATTAGGGTTAAGTCGTCGGCAACTTGATAGAGTGTTTAAAGCGGAGTTGTCGATTAGCCCTCGCGAGTACTGGGCGGCTATGAGGATGTCGCATGCCCATTGGCGCTTGCAAAACTCCTTCTATAATCTTTCCGAGATCGCCAATGAAGTCAGTTTTTCTGACGTGAGCTATTTTTGTAAAGTTTTCAAAAAACATTTTGGTTATAGCCCAACTCAAGTGAAGAGCATGAGTCAATGATTGTTTATGGTATTGATTGAATTATATAGGTGTTATATCGCTGATAAAGACTAACATTGAGCAGGTATATAGGCTGCTCTACGTGAGCAGCCATCAGGGGGATATCCTTAAACTAAGATCACCATGATTTAGTAAATTGGCCAATCTGCAGCATCAACAGAGTCGATACTGCCATCATGATTGTTGCCTCCCCACTTGCGGATAAATTCACCTTTAGGATCATAGATTTCGGTTTGTTTAACTAAGTTAAAATGCCGATTGTCTTGGGGATCGGCACCGATGCCAGCAAGATACTGCCAATTGCCCCAGTTTGATGCAGTATCGTAGTCTAGTAAATGTTCTTCGAAAAAGGCGGCCCCGTAGCGCCAGTCCAAACTCAATTCATTTATCAAGCAGCTTGCGACTATTTGTCTGCCCCGGTTTGACATATAACCAGTCTGACGTAATTGGTTCATCAAAGCGTTCACTAGGGGGTAGGGGGTATTCCCTTCACTCCATCGGCGAAAGCGCTCAGGATAATAAGCGGTATGAGGGCTTTTCTTTTTGATTCCGGAAAAGGTGTAGAGCCTAGCGCCGTGGTAGTGAGCATACCATTGGAAATATTCACGCCATAACAGCTCGAATTTAATCCATTGGGTAGAATCGTTGCATTCCACATCTGTCTCGTACTTGCTTAGGTGCTTGATGAGCATATTGGCAGATAAGCAGCCCAAGGCTAACCATGGTGAAAATTTGGTTGAATTTTCCCATCCATCGAGTTCGTTTCGTGTTTGTTTATAACTGCTAGGGGCATTCGACGAGAAATAATGCTCAAGGTGTTTCAATGCCGCTTTCTCACCACCTTCAAAATCGGCTAATAGTTTTGGATTGATCATAGAACTGATCACATCAAAAGCTTTTAACCTACCTGGCGGTGGGGGAAGTTTGGCAATGGTGGTTAATGGTGAACGAATGTCTAAATCTTCAACTTGTTTACGAAATTGGCTGAATGTCCCGGGGAGCGATTCATTAATATCAAAAGGTAAATCAGTTCTGTCAAAAAGGGTATGCGTTGCGATTTGACGGAACGTGATGTATGGGTATCGGCCTTTTAGGGTATGCCAATTTCTTTTTTCGTAAACCCCTGCGTTTTCACTGGTGTAGATCATTGAGATATTGTATTGGCTGATGAGTTCGGGCAGCACATTTAGGGGATGTTCAAGAATGACATGTAAGCTCTGACCTCTCTCGCTTAGTCGTTCAGCAAGGTTGTTGAGAGATTGTAGGAGAAACTGTTTTCTGTAAATGCCATGTTTGTCGATATGATAGGGGTAGCGATTGGCATTATCGACCGGTAAGCAAAACACGCAGATGAGGTGGTCAGCCTCTTGTGTGGCTAACGCCAGTGCGGGGTTATCATGAAGCCTTAAATCGTTTTGAAAAAGGAACAAACCTGTTGCCATTGAAGATCCCTCTAAGCCAAGGTGCTAGCTTAACTATAGGCGGAATATCACAAGTAATTAGGTTTTTATACGCCAAAGTTATAAGGGATGATGTTTAGGTATTGGGGGCATAGATCTTAAGGGGAGGTGGGAGTGGTTCACCTGTTTACCGTAAGTCGTTCCACAATTTAGCACAGTAGATACAAACCTTAATTCAAAACATGATGCAAATATACTAATGGAAATATTATATGCACATGGGTTTGTATGAATTCTGAATGAACAATAGTATAAAATGAGGATAAATCTTTTGAGTGAGCGGAATATTGCTACCGTTAAAGGTTTAAGCTTGCAGTATTGGGATATTAAATATTCAAAAAACGAATAATTGTAGACAAGGAGGTTCTATGTAACTAATCTTTGATAAAAACAAAGTGGCTTACAC
>NZ_JACSOF010000209.1:0-8645 GCF_014349205.1 Photobacterium sp. BZF1 | reverse complement strand
AAGGCTAAAGGCTAAAGGCTAAAGGCTAAAGGCTAAAGGCTAAAGGCTAAAGGCTAAAGGCTAAAGGCTAAAGGCTAAAGGCTAAAAAAGCGTATCAAAGAGTGCCCAAACGGCACTCTTTTTTTATTTTTTTCCCGCTTTGCTCTTGCTCTTCCTCTTCCTCTTCCTCTTCCAAGAGCCTAGGGCCACTCTTTTACACATGAACTGAATTCATGCATTACAAAATTCATTTCATTCGACGCCAGTAAAAACGCGGCATAAAATCGCAACCTCTTTCAGGCACCCTTATATTCATCTAATCAAATCATGCTATTAACAACTCTCTACATCATCGGGATCACAGCTGAAGCTATGACTGGGGCTCTAGCTGCAGGTAAGCGCCATATGGACTGGTTTGGCGTCATGCTGGTTGCCAGCGCTACCGCTATCGGTGGCGGTACGGTGCGTGATGTATTGCTGGGTCACTACCCATTAGGCTGGGTGGCTAACCCGCAGTACTTAGCCATTACTTGTCTTGCCGGGCTATTCACGACCATGGTGGCGCCACAAGTGGTTCGCTTCCATAAAGTGTTTGTCTTGCTTGATTCTTTGGGGTTGATTGTCTTTAGCATTATAGGTTGTCGCGTGGCGATGGATATGGGGCTGTCCCCACTTATCTGCCTCGTGGCTGCCGTTGTGACGGGTGTATTTGGTGGTCTGCTAAGAGATATGATCTGCCGCCGCCCGCCACTGGTACTACAAAAAGAGTTTTACGCATCAGTTGCCTTCATTGCGGGTGGCATGTACTACGGCTTGCTCTATTTGGGCGTGGAAGAAACCATTGTGACTATCGCTACGCTTGTCGTGGGTTTCGCTATTCGCATTGCCGCCGTACAGTTTGGTTGGAGCTTACCAGTCTTTCGATTCGAGGAACTAGAGACCGTTAAGGAGAAGCTAGACGCACCAGAAAGTTAATAATAAAAAACGGAACGAACGGAACACAAAAAAGCGAGGACATGTCCTCGCTTTTTGTATATTGCAGAAACTAAAGATGTATTAAATCTTTGGTGTATCTGTCATCACATCAGCATTCTGGCCTCGGTGGCGCAGCAGGTGATCCATCAGGGTGATCGCCAGCATAGCTTCGGCGATCGGCACTGCACGGATACCAACACATGGGTCGTGACGGCCTTTGGTGATCACCTCGGCAGTCTCACCTTGTTTTGTGATTGTTTCGCCCGGCACGGTAATGCTTGAAGTTGGCTTGAGGGCAATGTGCGCCACAATATCCTGGCCTGATGAGATGCCGCCTAGGATGCCACCAGCATGATTCGATTTGAAGCCTTCCGGTGTCATCGCATCTCGGTGCTCGCTACCGCGCTGCTCAACCACATCGAAGCCATCACCAATCTCGACCCCTTTAACGGCATTGATGCTCATTAATGAGTGGGCGATATCGGCATCAAGGCGGTCAAAAACTGGCTCTCCCAAGCCAACAGGAGCATTGTTGGCAACGACTGTCAGCTTGGCTCCGATAGAATCACCTTCTTTCTTAAGCTTACGGATAAGCTCGTCGAACGCTTCCACTTTATCGGCATCTGGACAGAAGAAGGCATTTTGCTCGACCTGCTCCCAATCAACCTTATCGATTTTAACGTCACCCATCTGCGAAAGGTAAGCACGCACTTCGATACCATGTACCTGCTTGAGGTATTTCTTAGCAACAGCACCGGCAGCAACACGCATTGCGGTTTCACGGGCAGAAGAACGTCCCCCCCCACGGTAATCACGGATACCGTATTTCTGGTGGTAGGTGTAATCAGCATGGCCAGGACGGAACAAATCCTGAATATTTGAATAATCTTTCGAGCGCTGATCGGTATTTTCAATCAGCAGGCCGATTGAAGTACCTGTAGTTTGGCCTTCAAACACCCCAGAAAGGATTTTGACTTCGTCTGGTTCACGACGCTGGGTCGTATATTTCGACGTACCTGGACGGCGACGGTCCAAGTCATGTTGCATATCCGCTTCAGTCAGTTCCAGCCCCGGTGGGCAGCCGTCAATAATGCAGCCCAGCGCTAGACCATGACTTTCACCAAACGTGGTGACGCGAAATTGTTGTCCAATAGTATTGCCTGCCATTACTTCCTCTGTGAATTCTTACCGCTTGATCGCCGCGGGGGGCGTATAACCAACATTGTCGGCAAGGCCGGCCAAGTGATAATTCGGTTATCGGGTGTTTTCGTCAATGAGTACAATAGTGCAAATTCGCTGACGGGATTGCAAGAGTGAATGTGACAGAAATTTTTCCTTCAAGCAGATACAAAAAAGCGGGCTAATTAAGCCCGCTCTTTAACTTCATTCTAGATAATGATTTGGATGGGGGTTAAATTTCAAAACCTACCCAACATGGACGTTGGGTTGGAGCGACATGGATGTCTATATGCGTTTTTGAAATTTCATCTCCGATTCAAATATTAAAATATACTGAATTATTCAGACTTTGGTGATTTCCACTTCTGAATACGGCTTGAGCCGCCATTGCTATTACGTGTACGCGGCGCTTCGTCATCACGCTGGTTACGGCGATGGCCCGGTTGCACACCACGACCAGGACGCGGGCTTCTGCGCTCATCCTGACGGTTCTGGCCTTGACTACGACCTTGCCCCTGACCACGGCCACTCCCTTGCGGACGGCGGTCATCACGTTCACTGCGTTCACCACCACGGCGACGGTTCGGCTCACCCTTACCTTGGTAGGTTTTGTATTTGATCTTACCTTCACCATCTTCTTTTGCCTGCTGGCGGCTATCGAATAGCTTGGCATCGGTTGCCTTCTTGATGCTCTGCCCCTGGCCATCGACCTTGGAGGCTTCTTCAGTCTTGCTCGAATCCGCAATTAGGCTGTGGATCTCAGCAATTTCGGCATCTGTCAGATAACGCCACTTACCGTTTGGCAAACCATCAATACTGACATTCATAATACGCACGCGGCGAAGCTTGAATACATCGTAGCCCAACGCTTCACACATGCGGCGGATCTGGCGGTTCAGGCCCTGGGTCAATACGATACGGAATGAGTAGTTGGTTTCCTTGGTGACCTTACAAGGCAGGGTCACGGTATCGAGGATCTCAACACCCGAAGCCATCTTGTCGATAAACTCCTGAGTGATTGGCTTGTCGACACGAACAACATACTCTTTCTCGTGCGAGTTACCGGCACGCAGGATTTTATTGACGATATCGCCATCGTTGGTAAGGAAAATCAAACCATCTGAAGGCTTATCCAAGCGGCCAATCGGGAAGATACGCTTACGGTGACCGATGAAATCAACGATGTTGTCTTTGATATGGCGTTCGGTGGTACACGTAATACCGGCCGGCTTGTTCAATGCAATGTAAATCGGCTGCTCTTTGGCACGAAGCGGCTTGTCATCCACTAGCACTTCATCACCTGGCATGACTTTAACACCCATCTCAGGCTCTTGACCGTTGATGGTCACCCTTCCTTGATCAATAAGCTTGTCCGCCTCACGGCGTGAGCAATAGCCTGTATCACTGATAAATTTGTTAAGTCGAACTGCTTTGGCCTGTTCGCCATTGGCAGCACTCTTGTTAGGCTGATTTTGAGACATAGTTTTCTTCTATACTGCGCGTTTCACAACGCGATCAAGGTTAGTCACGACATAATTATGGCCGGGTATTCTAGCAACAGCCCTGCGTCATGGGAAAGGAAATAAAAAAATGCCACCAAACGGTGGCATTTCATCAGTGCGGATTATGACTCCGAGAGTGGTTCACCTGTTGGCCCTACTTTCAGGCCATCATTTTGGGCCAGTGCCTTTTCCAATTGCTCCGCAACATAACCCGGGGACTTGGTATTGGCAGCCATCAAGCGATACATCGCCGGAATGACAATCAAGGTAACAAAGGTCGCAAAGGCCATACCGAAGAACACCACCACACCCACAGCGATACGCCCTTCGGAACCAGCGCCGGTTGAGAGGATCAACGGCACCGAGCCGAACAAGGTCGTAAACGCGGTCATCAGGATTGGGCGCAAACGGCGCTCGGAAGCATCGATAATCGCCTGCTCGAACGGGACTCCCTTATCACGAAGCTGGTTGGCAAACTCGACAATCAAGATACCGTTCTTGGTAACCATACCTATCAACATAATCATGCCGATTTGGCTGAAGATATTGAGGCTCTGATCCATAATCATTAGGCCCGCCAAGCCACCGAATATCCCCATAGGTACTGTCAGCATGACCACCATCGGGTTGATGAAGCTTTCGAACTGGGCCGCTAGGACTAGGTAGGCAACCAGTAGGGCTAGGCCGAACACCATCAGGATACTGCTCTGGTTTTCGCGGAAGTCTTTTGACTCACCGGCGTAGTCAATCACAATATCACTTGGCAGCATCGACAATGCTTGTTCATCCAAGAAATCCAGTGCCTGACCTAGGGTATAACCTGGGACCAAGTTGGCTTTAAGGGTGATCGACTTCTGCTTCTGGTTATGGCTCAGGCGTTGTGCCGAGGCGACTTCTTCCACTTCAGCCAAAGATTCCAAAGTGATCAGTTGACCAGCACGGGTACGGACATAGATCTGGCTCAGGTCCGATGCGTTATTGAAGCTGTTTTCATCACCACGCAGGTAAACATCATATTCTTCACCACGATCGATGAAGGTCGTTTCGCTGCGTCCGCCCAGCATGATTTCCAAGGTTTCGGCAATATCATTGACCGGAATACCAAGCTCAGCCGCTCGCTGGCGGTTAACCGATACCACCAACTCAGGCGTGGTTTCGGCGTAGTCGAGATCTGCACCTTCCATCATCGGGTTATCGTCGGCAATATCCTTCAGCTTACTAGCCCACTGGAAAAGCTCACTATAATCCGCGCCATTGAGAACGAACTGGATAGGTTCAGAAGAGCCCCCACGGAAACCCGGCATAAATGGCCAAACACGGACATCCGGAATACCCTGCAGCTTTTTACGTACCATATCCAATGCATCCGAAGCGGAAACATCACGATCTTCCCAGTTTTCCAGCTGCATGATCACAAAGCCGGTCTGGTCTCCGGCACGACCACCGAAGGCTGGGGTCTGGATAGAGACAGATTTGATCACACCCTGGCCAACCATTGGCAGCAAACGCTCTTCCACCTCTTCGATATTACCAACCATACGGTTGTAACTGGTCCCTTCCGCACCTTTAACAAAGGCAAAGATAACACCACGGTCTTCCTGTGGGGCTAGCTGTGAAGGAACGGTTTTCATCAATACAACACTGAGGCCAACAAACGCCAATACAATCAATGGCGCGCCATAGCGGTAGCGGACTGAGACAGTGACAACCTTGCGATATGCCTTCTCCAAGCGGCCAAACATACGATCAACCCACACGTTGAACTTGCCAGGCTTCACGTTGGCTTTAAGTAGCTTACTCCCCAGTACCGGGCTCAGGGTCAATGCGATAATCGACGAGAAGATCACGGCCATTGCCAGCAACACCGCAAACTCGGTAAATAGTGGACCTACCATTCCGTCCATGAAGGAGATCGGTAGGAATACCATTACCAATACGACAGTGGTAGCTACTACCGCAAAGCCTACCTCACGGGTACCTTTATAGGCTGCCAACAAAGGCGGCTCGCCACGCTCGATATGGTGATAGATGTTTTCCACCACCACGATGGCATCATCGACCACCAAGCCGATAGCCAGAATCAAGGCCATCAGGGTCAGCAAGTTAATCGAAAAACCGAGGAAGTACGCTACCATAAAGGCAGAAATCAGCGATACCGGCACCGTGATTGCCGGAATCAGGGTTGCCCGCGCCTGACCGATAAAGATGTAAAGTACCAGCACAACCAGTAAACCGGTAACAAACAGCGTGCTATATACCTCTTGAATTGACCGGTCGATAAAGATGGTCGAGTCATAATCGACATACAGCTCGGTGCCTTCAGGCAAGAAGCGTTGCATTCGCTCTACTTCTTCGTATACCGCTTTGGACACATTCAGCGGGTTGGCGTCTGTCATAGTGACCATGCCAAGGCTCAGGTTGGAAATACCGTTGTTTTTGAAGGTGGCATTTTCGTTCTGCGCGCCAATACCGACTTCAGCAACATCTTTGAGGTAAATAGGCGAACCATCTTCGGCAGTGCGCACAACGAGATAATCGAAGTCTGACGCATCTTGGTACAGGCGTGCGGTACGTACCGACATAGTAGTCGTATCATTACGTACCTCACCACCCGGCAACTCAACGTTCTCCAGCTTCAGGGCACTAACGATATCACTGGTAGTTACGCCACGGCCGGCCATTTGGTCAGGCATTAACTTAACGTACATAACCCGGTACAAGGCACCGCTGAGGTTTACTGAGCTCACCCCATTGATCAGGCTGAAGCGGTCCATCAGAACACGTTCGGCATAATCAGTCAGCTGGGTACGGTCCATCACACTCGATGTCAGGTTGATATACACCGCAGGCTCACCCGAACCGTTATCTTTCGAGACCACAGGATCATCGGCTTCGTCAGGCAGGCGGCGCTGGGCACGTGACACCGCATCACGCACATCACTGACCCCTTCGGTCAGGTTCCATCCGAGTTCAAACTCAATCGTGATCCGCGACGATCCATTCCGGGTGGTGGAAGTAATACTCTCGATCCCACTGATCCCCGAAAGCTGGTCTTCAAGCACCGTGGTGATCCGGCTTTCCATAATGGTGGCGGAGGCCCCAGAATAGCTGGTTGATACCGTCACAACCGGGTTTTCGACATCCGGCATTTCACGAACGGACAGCTTGGAAAAAGACACCAAGCCAAAGACCACCAACAGCAAACTGAGAACGATAGCGACAACCGGACGCTTTACCGATACATCAGATAACCACATTAAACTTCATCTCCAGCTGGGCTTTGTTGTTTCGGCGCGCCATTGGCTTTCTGAGCCATGATGTCATTGACCTGCACCCCGTCACGCATATTCACCAGTCCCTGGACCACAATGCGATCGCCAATGCCGATCCCTGACTCGATCACCACTTCGTTTTCTACCCGAGCACCCAGTTGTACTTCCGTACGGTGGGCTTTACCAGCTTCATCCACTAGGTAAACAAAGCGTTTGGTACCAGAGTATTCCAGCGCCTGAACAGGAATAACAGCTGCATCCTGTGGCGCAAAACCGATATTGGCCGCCATTAGCATGCCAGGCTTAAGTAAGCCCTCCTGGTTATCAAACACTACACGGACACGGATATTAAGAGAGTCGGCCTGAACGCGGGAATCAATCGCTTTGATCTCACCGCTAAACGCCCGGCCTTGCCAAGCTTGGCTGCTTGCCTCGACGGTCATGCCTTCACGTAGGAAAGACAAGTACTGTTCCGGGACTTGAATATCCAGGCGCATTGAAGACAAATCATCGAGCGAGAACAACTCGCTCCCCACTGTCAGCATGTGGCCTTCGCTGAAATCCACCAAGCCAACAGTACCGCTAAATGGTGCACGGATAGCGTGGTCATCCAAATCGGCTTTTGCTGCTTTGAGGCGGGCGTCGGCAATACTGACACTGGCTAACTGGGCATCCAATTCAGTTTGGGTAATAGCACCACGGCTAACCAGCTTCTGGTATTCGCTGTATTTACGCTTCTCGTCGTTGAGGTAAGCTTGCGCTTCTGCATAAGAAGCTTGCGGTTTGGCATCATCAAGCTGAACCAATAAATCGCCTTTTTCGACCTTGCTGTTTACTCCGATTGCAATTTGCTCGACACGGGCCGCAACCTGAGTCGCCACATTGACTGAGCGCTGCGCCTCAAGCTTGCCAACTAATGACAGAGACTGAGCAACAGGGTGGGAACTCACTTCACCGAGCGTTACCGGGATCTCACGTGCCGAGCGTCCAGCCGGCTGCTCGGCTGCCACTGACTGGCTCTGGAAGTAGAAATAACCGCTACCTGTTAACGCGGCAGTCACCAATGCCGCAACAAGGACCTTTTTCATTGTGGAATCCAATTTTTATAAACTGCATGCATGATATCTGAACAAGGGCTGGATCGGGGTAAAGAAGTGTAAAGAAAAGCAATGTCACATTTACCAATGAGGCTGTATTGTTGCGAAAAACGCTGATAACGCCATCACAATCAACAATATGATGAAAATAGCAGCAAGCAGACAAAAATAGTTAGGAAAAGGGTTTACAGAACATCTCGGTTTGCTAATATGCGCTCCGCACTTGTGGAGGGGTTCCCGAGTGGCCAAAGGGAGCAGACTGTAAATCTGCCGGCTCCGCCTTCGATGGTTCGAATCCGTCCCCCTCCACCATTATTCTTGAAAGGTGTTCCTGACTTGTGTAAGGTACGTCTTTCCGCTAGTTGAGATTACTCCTAGCAACCAGAACCCTGTGGAGGGGTTCCCGAGTGGCCAAAGGGAGCAGACTGTAAATCTGCCGGCTCCGCCTTCGATGGTTCGAATCCGTCCCCCTCCACCATCATTTTGAAAATTGTTTAACTCATAAGAGTGGCCGACAGTTTTCTGGCTATATAAGCCAACATAAATTGCAACACCCCGTGGAGGGGTTCCCGAGTGGCCAAAGGGATCAGACTGTAAATCTGACGGCTCTGCCTTCGATGGTTCGAATCCATCTCCCTCCA